>CAZMIS010000520.1:0-3000 GCA_964566325.1 uncultured Anaerolineales bacterium | reverse complement strand
CCACTGCGACACACACGCCGACCGCGACGCCGACCGCGACGCCGACGGCCACGCCCGCCGGGCGGGTGTGGGGCAAGGTCTGGTTCGACCAGAACGGCAACGGCAGGCTCGACACCGGGGAGCCCGGCCTCGCCGGCATCGGGTTGGTACTCCTTCGGACGGGCGAAACGGAGACGCCGGAGCCTGGGGCAGGCGAGTTGACTGCGGTCACGGCAGCGGATGGGGTGTACCAGTTTGCCGGGCTGCCTTCCGGCCACTATGCAGTTGCTCTGGTCGAGACGCTGGATTTCTGGCCCACGACGCTAGCGCGAGTGGCGGTCGAGTTGCAGCACGATAGCGCCGACGCTGAAGTTAGCTTCGGGCTGCGGGCTGCACTCAATCGGTGGCTCTACCTGCCGCTTGTCTTGGTCAGGTAAGTGCCCGGCACGAGTAAGGGCCGGCCAGTCTACCAGTCCAAGCCGGACTCGTAGCCCAGATCGATCAGCAACTGGCCCCAGCGCTCTTTGAATAAGTCCTTGTTCGCGCCTTGCAGGTGGTTGACCCAGTCGCCGGCTACGCCCTTCCGGTAGTGGCTCTTCGGGTCTTCGTGGCCTTTGCTGCGCCCGGCGAGTTTGTCGAACGAGCGATGTTCGATGGACCGCGCGAGGAATTCGTGGGGGATGCCCTGTACATGCAGGGAGCCCGCTCCTAGGCGGCGCAGGCCGCGATTGAGCTCGATCCGGGCACGCTCGACCAGAGGGGCAGCCCCTGCCGCGTACATGGGAATGCCCAGGAACTTGATGATGCGGGTGAACTCCTCGATGGGCCCGACCGTCAGCACTTCGTAGCGCGTTTCGTAGATGTCGGGGTTTCGAAAATCCCAGCTTGTCAGTGCCTCGAACTCGGCGGTCCGGCGATCAAGCTCCAGCCGCAAACCCTCATCAAACTCCATCCGGTTCAGCTGGTCGCGAAACTGCTCGAACTCCTCGCGATACACCGGGTGCGAGTAGCGGTCGGAGAAGTAGGATGAAACCAGGATATCGCGCGGATCCCGGATCACGTGAAAGCCCTTGAAGCGTCGGCCGGCCAACTGCTCGACGATGCCCCGCGTCGCATTGAGATGGATGAGGAAGCCGGCGGGATCGATGTCCTCGGGGAGAGTCTCGTAGCGCGATTCCTGTGCCACTGGCACTCCGAGTTCCCGGCTGATGGCCCGTATGATTGCCACGGTCCACATGGTGGCGCAGCGGTGATGTCCGAAGTATGCATACATAGAAAGAAGTTCTTCTCCTCCTGATTGGCTAAGGTGGTGCAGTCTTCCTGCATCGCGGGCGCATCCCTGGCAGCCTGTCTTCCTGTTCGAAGCAGGTCTCCTACGTCTCCGGGGCGGCACGGCCACCAGTCGTACGCGCCCGCCAGCGAATCGCGATCGACGCAGCCGTCACGAGTGCCAGCGCTCCAAGCGAGAGCACCAGGGTCAGGTCCCTGTCCGGAAGGGGGAACCTGGCACGCAGGTGATGGAATGTCGACAGAAACCCTGCGATGACGAGCAAGGCCACGAACCACTTCTCGCGCCAGTTGGCCTGGATGACGCTGCCGATCAACGCGTAGATGACGACGAAAGATGGCGCAAGCAGGCGCTCATCGTACGCCAGGCCGAACAGCGTGCTCAGGAAGACCAGCGTGACGAAGACCAGGGCGTAGGCCTTGCCCCTGAAGTACCGGATCGTATCGTTGAAGAAAACGAACGGCAGCAGGCTGAACGGCAGGTATGAGTTGATGAGCAGCCGCGCGACCTTCACGGGCGACAGGATCGAGCCCGAATGCGCGAGGAGCTGCTCGAACAGCGGCTTCCCGCACGGCGCCGGGATCACCATTCTCAGCGCTACAAAGAGCGCGACGCCCGGCGCGATCGCCGCCAATGCGAGTGGGCCCTGCTGGCGCAACTCCTTTCGTTCCCACAGGTAAACCGCTGCCACGGGAATCATGAGCATGCCGGTCTCCCTGGTGAGCGCGGCCAGGAGAAAAACGACGCCAAAGATGGCCCAGCGGCCCTGCAGCATGGCAAGGAAGAGGAGCACGATCCAGATCTGTGATAGCAGGTCGTTGAGTTGGAAGTAGTCCCACACCGTGGTGCCGAACCACCACCGGTTGAAGGTGTAGAGGATGACGACGATGACCGCCACGGCCGGCGCCAAGCCGGCAACCCGAAAGAAGTGATACGAGAGAAGCACGAGCACGATCGACATCAGAACGGCAAGCGCATAGAAGGCCACGGGGTCGGGAACCGGCAGCAGGCCGGCAAGCCACGGCCCCAGCACGCGAAACGCGGCAGGCTGGCAGATGTCTGTGGCGATGGCGGGCGCTGCTGCCGCCATCCGGCGATAGCCGGCCAGATCCCAGGTAGAATAGGGGGCGATCGTGTACTCGATCTGGCCATACAGGATCACTATGATGATCGTCACGAAAAGGAGAGTGGTCAGACGCTTCACGATATGGATCCCTGAGCCGCAGGATGAATGACGGAGTTTGAGACTTCGGCTGATTGTATCCCAGGAATTGCGCATGGCCAAAGATACGTTGCGGTCCGTGTTGCATCACGTAAGAATCTTACCCCAGGCTTATCGCTACCCCGCAAGGAGATCTGCTTCCGCGACGCAGCAACGCGTCAGTCTGTTTGGGAACTGCTGGAGGTCGGGACGGCGCCTTGTGATCCCCTGGTCACTGATGTAAACTGCGAGCATGGCGGCCTGACAGTGGGTGATGGCGAGCCACCGGCGCAACGGAGGCGCTTCATGATAACAGATGACACGCGGTTACGGCTCTTCTCGGATCGGCGATACCTTCCGGAGGGCAGCCGTCATGTCCCGATGCTGATACCCTTCTGGGGGACTTACCAGGACGATGGTGACCCGTCAGCGACTCTTCGCTATGACCGTTACGCGGCAGAGGGCCAACGCCATCTCCAAATGGTTCCCCTGGTGGATGCAGATGCGGCGGTTCTGCCCGTCGATTGGGGCA
>CAZMIS010000519.1:0-3007 GCA_964566325.1 uncultured Anaerolineales bacterium | reverse complement strand
CCACGTGATCGCGGCCACCCAGCGGCCCGCGTCGACGCTGGTCGGCGGCCTGGTCAAGGCCAATTTCCCCGTGCGCCTGGTCGGCAGCGTGGTGAGCGCGGAGGACGCGAAGGTGGCAACCGGCATCGGCGGATCGGGCGCGGAGCGCCTGCTCGGCCGCGGGGACTTCATCCTCGTCGCCAAGGGCCAGGTGATCCGGTTCCAGGCGGCCTATGCCGACGATCAGGAGTTGGCCCGGCTGGTGCAGCGGGTGGGGACGGGGGGGCGCCGCCGGCGCTCCTGGCAGAGCACGAATCTGCCTGCGCTGCCAGCGCGCGGCAGTTCCGCCGGGCCGGCCTAGCCGGATGCGCGGGCGCCGCCATCGGAGATGATGACTTGAAACGACTGATACCACTGATCCTGCTCGGCTTCGGCGTGGCCCTGGCCATCGTCATCGGGCAGCGCATGAGCACGGACGCGATGGCCGTGGTGATCGGCGTTGCGGTGGGCGTGGCCGCGAGCGTGCCGACGAGCCTGCTGCTGGTCGCCCTGCTGCGCAAGGAGCGGGGCAGCTACGAGCGGCGGATGGAGCCCACGCGCGAGATGGGCTATGGCACTGGCTACGGCCCGTACCCGCCCGCGCTGATGCAGCAGCCGAACGTGATCGTGCTCGATCCCAACCAGTTGATGGGCAATCGCAACGCGCAGCTGCAGATGCCGCTCCCGCCGCCCGAATATGCGGGCGACGGCGGCATGCGGCGGCTGCGGGTCGTCGGATCGGACGACGAGTGGAACGGCCGGGATTGGTGAGCCATGACCGGCGGCAGCAGTGGAGGTTACAGGTGGCACAGACCAACGATCGGATTCGAGTGGTGCTGGCTGAGGATGGATTTTATCCGCAGTCGTTCGGTTGGCAGGGCCGTGGCGTGCGCGTGTTGTCCGTTGCCGCAATGCGGACGTGCGGCCCGGAGCGGCGGTTTCGCGTTCGGACCGTCGAGGGTCACTTTGAGCTTGCGCGGGACACACGTACCGGGGTCTGGCGGCTACGCCAGGTTCCCTCGTGGCTCGATCGCACGCTCGCGCGATGGTCGCAGGCGCCGCGCTTCTCGCCGCCGGCGGGCCGGCGCCGTGTGAGGCCTGCCGCAGCCACGCCTGCGCGGGCGAAGGGGGCGCCGCGTGCGCCGGAGGGAGGGGGCTATGCAGTCGGGCTTGCTGTGGTTCGATAGCACGCCGGGCCTGCCGCTGGCCGAGAAGGTGGGCCAGGGGGCAGAGCATTACCGGACGAAGTACGGCCAGATGCCGGACATCTGTTACGTCAACGCGGCCGCGCTCAAGGACGGGGAGTTCAGCATGCCGTTCCACGAGGGCAAGCTGCGCGTCGTGGCGGCCAGCAACATCCTCCCTCACCATTTCTGGATCGGCGCGAACGACGGGTAGCGGCGGCGGGGTGACGCTTAAGGTGCCGGGCACCTGCGCGCCAAACGCGAGACCTCCGAGTTAAGCCAGCCAAGGCACGACAGCCTTGGCTGGCACGACGGCCTTCGGCTGGCACGACCTCGGAGGTCTTTCTTACGACCCCGTCAGGCGCGGATCAGCTGGGCCAGCAGGACGTCCATCGCCTCGCGATCCGTCAGCCGGCCGGCCTTGATGGCCTCGTCCGCCTCCACCATGTGTTCCATGGCCTGCTCGAGCCTCGCGAAGGTGTGGCGGTTGGCCTGGCGCACCATGCCCGCCATCTTCCACTCGAAGATCCCCAGCGTGTGTGCGATGTCGGGCGTTTTGACCCCCTGCGCCTGCAGCGCCTTCAACTGGATCAACTGGCGATAGTGGCGCGCGATCATGGCGAGCAGGCGCAGCGGCGGCTCGCCGTCCGCGTCGAGCGCGTGTGTCATGAGGCGGCCGGCCGTTGGCCCGTTGCCCGCGCCCAGCGCGTCCACCAGCTCGAATACGTTGGCCGCGCGCGTGGCAGGCACCAGCTTGCGCACGTCCTCCCGGGTGACCGTCCGGTCGCGCGCGTAATCGCTTAGCTTTGCCAGCTCCTGGTCGAGCTGGCGCAGGTCGTCGCCGACGAACTCGGCCAGGTCCATGAGCGCCAGCCCGTCCAGCTTGACGCGGCGCATCTGGGCCCGGCCGCGGATCCAGTCCGGCAGTTCGTTGCGCCTGGGCTTCTCGCAGCGGATGATCTTCGCGCGGCCCCCCCGGCTCAGTTCCTGCAGCTTACGCGCGGCCGCGCCGCCGCCCGCGTCCTCTTCGATCAGGACGAGGTGCGCGCTCTGGGGCACCTGGTCCAGGTAGGCCACGAATGCCTTGGCCTGCCCGCGGAGCGCATCAGGTGCGGGCGCGTCGGGCGCCGCCGCGTCCGGCTGCTCTGCCTCCTCCGCAGCGGCCTCTGCGGCGACCTCCGCCGAGGCCGCCTTCGCCCCCGCGGCCCTGGCCGCCCCCTTCGCAGGCGCGGCCAGCCGCGCGAGCAGCCCCTCGACGATGACGATGCGCTGGCTGGCCAGGAACGGCATGGTGTCGCACGCGTTCGCCAGCTCGGCGGGCGTCACCGTGCGCCCGTCGAACTGCGCGGTGTTGAGGTCGACCAGTGCGGGATCGTCGCCGGTTCCTGCCGTGATCTGGGCCAATGCCTCGGCGCGCAACAGCTCCGCCGGTCCGTGGATGAGGGTGATCACGCGGCGCCTCTCATCCGATGATGACGCGATGCGCGGTCATCGGTCCCCCCAGCCGCGTGACGCTGGCGATGCGGAGGCCCTCGACGTGAGGGCTGGTCGTGACGTTCTCCTGCATCCCGCGGCCCGCGGGCACGGCCAGGATCAGGGCCAGGGTTGCGGCGAGGAGGGAGGAGGGGACGCGATCGGCCCACGAGCGGCCGCGACCGCTCGTGGCGACCACCGCGGCCAGTCCGGACAGCATGCCCGCAGTGACCAGGTTCGTGCCGCAGTTCGGGTGGACGGCCAGACCGGCTTCGCCGGCCTGCAGCCGCTTCACTGCCTCCTGTGCGGCAGCCTCGACCGCGGCCGTATCC
>CAZMIS010000518.1:0-3008 GCA_964566325.1 uncultured Anaerolineales bacterium | reverse complement strand
GGGGATGGCGCATGTCGTGCGCCTCGTCCGCCGCGTGCTGGACGAGGCGCACGACATGCGCCATCCCCTGCTCGAGCGCGTCAAGTTTCTCGCCATCTTCAGCACGAACCTCGCCGAGTTCTTCATGATCCGGGTGTCCGGGCTCAAAGACCAGCTGGCTGCCGGCGTCACCAGCACGCTGGCCGACGGCATGCACCCGGCGGAGCAACTGGCCGCGATTCGGGAGCGCGTGCTGCCCATGCAGCATGAGCAGCGCCGCTACTACCACGAGTGCATCCTGCCCGAGCTGGCCGAGGCAGGCATCGAGGTGCTTCACTACGGCCAACTGACACTGGAGGAGCAGGACCAGCTGCGGATCTACTTCATCGACGAGGTTCTTCCGGTCGTGACGCCGTTGGCGTTCGACCCGGGCCGGCCCTTCCCCCACATCTCCAACCTGAGCCTGAACCTTGCCGTCAGCGTCAGCGGCCCCTCCGGCGAGCAGCGCTTCGCGCGCATCAAGATGCCCACTTCGCTACCAAGGCTGGTGCCGGTCACCTCGAGCCAGCGTTTTGTCTGGCTGGAGGACGTGATCGCGGCGAACCTGGGCCTGCTGTTCCCCGGCCACGACGTCATCGAGTCCTACAGCTTTCAGGTGATCCGCGATGCCGACTTGGAGATCCAGGAGGACGAGGCGCCCGACCTGCTGGAGACGATCGAGGAAGGGCTGCGCCTCAGGCAGTTCGGGCCGGTCGTGCGGCTGAACGTCGATCACGACATGCCGGAGTCGATGATGCGTCTCCTGATGGAGAACCTGGAGGTCGACCCGGAGGACGTCTACTCGCTCCGGCCGCCGCTGGCGATGGGCAGCCTGTGGGCCCTGGCCGGCCTGGATCGGCCCGACCTCAAGGACCCCCCGGTGCTGCCCGCCACGCCTCCCCAGATGCGCGATCTGAAGACGACCGATGCCATCTTCGCCGCGATCCGGTCGGCCGACATTCTGTTCCATCACCCGTACGATTCGTTCAAATCGGTGCTCGACTTCATCAATGCCGCGGCGACGGATCCTAACGTGCTCGCCATCAAGCAGACCCTTTACCGTGTCGGGCGCAACTCGCCCGTGGTGCGTTCGTTGTTGGAGGCGCAGCGCAACGGCAAGCAGGTCGCGGTGCTGGTCGAGCTGAAGGCACGCTTCGACGAGGAGAGCAACATCGGGTGGGCCAAGGCACTGGAAGCCGCGGGGGTGCACGTGGTGTACGGTTTGTTGGGGCTGAAGACGCACAGCAAGATCACGCTGGTCGTGCGCAAGGAGGGCGGGGGCCTGCGCCGCTACCTCCACCTGGCCACGGGCAACTACAACGCGGTGACTGCGGGCATTTACACCGATATCGGCGTGCTGACGTGCGACCCCGACATGGGCGCGGATGCCACCGAGCTGTTCAACACGCTGACCGGGTATTCCACCCAGCAATCCTATCGCAGCCTGCTCGTTGCACCGGGCTCGATGCGCGAGCGATTCGAGGCGCTTGTCGAGCGCGAGATCGAGCACGCGCGGGCCGGCCGGCCCGCGGGCATGGTGTTCAAGATGAACTCCCTCGTCGACGAGCGGTTGATTCGCCGCCTCTACCGCGCATCGCAGGCCGGCGTGTCGATCGATATGATCGTGCGGGGCATCTGCTGCCTGCGCCCTGGCGTGCCGGGGATCAGCGACAACATCCGGGTGATCAGCATCGTGGGGCGCTTTCTGGAGCACAGCCGCATCTACTACTTCGAAAATGGCGGCCAGCCGGAGGCGTACCTGGGGAGCGCGGACCTGATGCCGCGCAACCTGGACCGGCGGGTAGAGATCATCTTCCCGGTCAAGGACCCGGCGCTGCGCACGTACCTGCGCCACGGGGTGCTGGCGGTCGACCTGGCCAACAACACGCGCGCGCGGGAACTGCAGCCGGACGGCTCATACGTCTGCCGGGAACCACGGCCCGGCGAGCCCGAGATCGACAGCCAGGCGTGGCTGCTGGCGCACCCCAGCCAGGGAGGACGGGGTCGCCTGTTCGAGGCCGGTCGGTAGGAGCAGAGCAAGCCGTGCCCAAGGACGGACGCCCTTGAGCACGGCCAGGTCACACGCGATGGAGACGGCGGAGGCTTATTCGGCGGCGACCAGGATCAGGTCGCCGGCATCCGCCACGAGGTTGATGACCAGCTTGCCCTCATCGTCGAAGAGGTACGTACCAGCCATCGTCAGGTTGATCAGGAAGTCCGCGCCGAGCGATTCCGGCCCACATGCGGCCAGCGTGACTGGGCCCACGACGATCGCGATGGACTCACCCTCGGCCGTATAGGTGCCCGCGGCCACGTTGCAGTCCGCCTTCATGGACACGGTGCCATCCTCGTTGAACGTCACGGTGTAGGCCTCGGGGTTGGCGATCTCGGTCAGGCTGTCCTGGTCACCTTCCTGCACGGCCTCCCACTGCCAGGTGACGCCGGCCAGCGCAGGCGCGGCCTCCTCGGCCGGTGCGGTGCTGCCCGCAGGCTCCTCGACCGCGGGTGCCTCTGCCTCAGGCGCGGGGCCGCCGTTGCGGAAGATCAGGGTGTCGCCCGTGTCTGCAAGGCGGAGGATCAGGTCGTCATCGTCGATCTGGTACGACTCCACCTGGCTCAGCACGGTGAGGAAGTTGCCCGACATCGAGCCGGGCATGCACTGTGCGCGCGTCACGGGTCCGATCTCGATGGCCAGCGCCTGGTCCACCAGCTCATAGGTTGCCCGCGCATTGTTGCAGTCGGCCTGGATGAACAGGGCTCCCTCGGCGCCGAACGTGAGCGTGTACGCGGCGGGATTCGGAACGACCACCTGGGACTTGGGCGACATCTTTAGCTGCGCGGCCCACTCCCACACGACGCCGGCCAGCGGATTGTCGAGCATGACCTGTTCCGGCGCGGCGGGTTCCTCGGCCGGTGCGGCAGGCTCCTCGGCCGGTGCGGCAGGTTCCTCTGCCGGTGCGGCAGGCTCCTCGGCAGGCGCAGCAGGCTCC
>CAZMIS010000517.1:0-3008 GCA_964566325.1 uncultured Anaerolineales bacterium | reverse complement strand
CGCGTGAAGAGGGTTGGCGATCGCGCCGCCGTAGACGCCCGAATGCAGGTCTGACCTGGCGCCATACACGTCGATCTGGAGCGGAAGCAAGCCCTTGAATCCCACGAGCAGTACAGGCTGGTCTTCTCCGAGTTGGGCGCCGTCCGCGCTGATTGCCAGGTCCGCGGCCAGCAGCGCCTTCTGCTCCGCCACGAAGCCCACGAACTGAGGGCTGCCGATCTCCTCCTGGCCCTCGAAGATGAACTTGAGGTTGACGGGCAGCTCGCCGCCGCTCTTCAGGAAGGCCTCGGCCACCAGGATGGGAATCAGCATGTTGCCCTTGTCGTCGCCCGCGCCGCGTGCGTACACGCGGCCGTCGCGCACGTCGGGCTCGAACGGGGGCGACGTCCACAGCTCCAGCGGATCGGCCGGCTGGACATCGAAATGGCCGTAGATCAGCACGGTCGGCTTGCCCACCGCATGCAGCCAGTCGCCGTAGACGGCCGGATGACCTCCGGTGGACATGACCTGCACGTGCTCGAGGCCGGCCTGCCGCATCCGCGCTGCGGTCCACTCGGCTGCGGCCTGCACGTCTGCGGCATTTTCCTTCAGCGACGAGATGCTCGGAATCCGAAGGAATGCCACCATATCCGCCAATGCTTCGTCCCGGTGTGTCTCCAGGTGCTTCTCCCAAGCTTTCATGCCCGCTCCCATTCGTTTGATAGTCTCACTGCGGCCGGTCGAGTTCGACGGCCTGCGTGGTTTCCAGGCCGGCCCGCACCTCGACCCCCGTCACACGTGCCACGAATCCGCCGTCCTGTGTGCCGACCTCGACATCGTAGACCCCGGCAGGAAGTTGGAACGTCGCCGGATTCGTGCTCTCGTAGCCCGCGAAGTTGTTCCGCTCGCCCGACGGATAGACGACGGCATCGATCGCCGGCGCGGCGTCGCCCACGGTCGCCGAGAGTGTCAACGTGCCGAAATCGAACAGCACATCGTGCGAGACGAGTATCTCCGGACCGATGACCACCCCTTCGAGCTTCTGGTCGCTGCTGCTCACGCGCACCAATACGTCGTACGATCCCGGCGCCAGGATGAACTGTGCATCCGGCCCAAGCTTCTCGTCGACCAACGTCTTCTTGCCGGCCTTGTAGACCGCGACGACCGAATCGCCCGCGGGCACGCCGGAATTGGCAAAGACGCGCACCCGCAGGTTCGCCCCGGGCGCCAGTTCCGCCGCCTGTTCGGCCACGGCGGACTCGCCCGCAAGGGCGGCAATATCGACGGTCTCCGTGGGCGCAGCGACGGCGATGGACGGGCTGCCGTAGTCCGCGTAGGCTGCCACGATCTCCACCCAGGAGGCCGGCTCACCATCGGGCCCGCGTGACACCAGGGTGGCCGCGGCCTGCACCACCCGGCGCTCTGCGTCGTCGCCCGTGGTCCAATACGTGATCGTCTGCGGCGTGAAAAGGCCCGCCACCTGCGCTTCGAGCGCAGCGCGCGCCTGGGGATCGGGCGCGACGGCCGCCACTCCCGCCTTCAGGATACGCTCGACCGTCGCGGCGGGAAAGACCACCTGCGTCCGCATCGTCCCGGGCGGATCGGCGGGGTCGGGCTCGGGCGTCGCAGCGTCGGAGTCCCCGGCCTGGCCGTACAGCCGCAGCAGGGTGAAGGGTGATGCCAGTCCGAACGCCGAATCGAAGCTCACGCCGGGCCAACGTGTCCAGGCCGTGTCGCTGATGACGCGCGTGTAGCTGTGCAGTGCGGCAGTCGTGGGATCGGGGGCGACGACGAGCTCCTCGGCCGCGGCGCCCTCGCGGCGGCTGATCTGGGCCCATGCACCGTCGCGGTACTGCCCGGCGATGCTCGTTTCTATGTTCTCCGCGGCCGGATCGTTGCGCAGGGCGACTTCGTAGCGGAACGCGGCGGGAAGTGCGAGGAGCGCCAGCTCTTCCGCGGTGAGTTGCGGGGCCACGGGCCCGCGGTCCGTCTCAGGGGCATCGATCGCGGGAACGGCCGTGGGCAATACCGGCGGCAGGAGCCCCTGCCCGGTGCAGGCAGTCGATATGGCGAGCAGCAGAAGGACGATGAGTATCCGATGGAATACAACCCGACTGCCCGACATAAACCGGCCTCCGCTCATCTCGCTGTGTGCTGAACACCTCAGAACCATATAATTATACTCCGCTTTCCGGGCGCCGGGAAATGGACAGCAGCATCCGCCGCAGGTATGATGGGGCGCATCTGTTCCAGAATGGATCCACAAATGCCAAGTGAGGAGGGCGCCATGGCCGACCTGGTGACCAGGCAGGGCCTCTACTTCGAGGACTACACGATCGGCGACAGCGTGACGAGCCAGGGAAGAACGGTGACCGAGGCGGACATCGTCAACTTCGCTGCGCTCAGCGGCGACTGGAACGCGATCCACGTCGATGCCGAATACGCGAAGAAGGGCATGTTCGGCGAGCGCATCGCCCACGGCATGCTGGGACTCTCGATTGCCACCGGGCTCGCGGCCCGGCTGGGCTTCATCGATGAAACGATCATCGCGTTCATCGGGATGGATTGGAAGTTCCGCGGCGCGATCAGGATCGGGGACACGATCGCCATCTGCGCGACGGTCGCGGAGAAGAAAGCCGCGCCGCGGATGGGCGGCGGGCTGGTGACCTTCGGCGTGGAGGTCATCAACCAGCGGGAGGAGCGGGTCCAGAAAGGCACGTGGACCATGCTGGTGAAAATGAAAGGGGCCGCGTAAGCCGCGGCCCCTGCTCCGTCAATGCGCTGGCTGGCGCGGGATTACTTCACCCAGCCGCGTAGCGCCACTGCATCCGCAACGCGCTTCACCGCGACGAGGTACGCGCCGAGGCGGTTGTGGGTCTTGTGCGACTGCGCCATCTCATGCACAGCGCGGAACGCCGTGGTCATCTTCTCCTCCAGGCGCGACTGCACTTCCTGCAGCGTCCAGTAGAAGTTATAGGCGTTCTGCACCTGCTCGAAGTAGCTGACCGTCACGCCGCCCGCGTTGCACA
>CAZMIS010000516.1:0-3012 GCA_964566325.1 uncultured Anaerolineales bacterium | reverse complement strand
CCTCAAGGTCGTCAAGGCGTTCACCTACGAGGGCTCGGCCATGGCGGAGTTCCGGAAGCGCAACGAAGCCTATCGCCACGCCGCCACGGAGGCCAACTTCTTCGCCGCGGTCGTGATGCCCGTCATGGGCAACCTGAGCAACATCGCCTATGCGGCCACCGCCGTCTTCGGCGGCCTGCTCGCGATCTGGGGCAGGTTCGATATCGGATCGCTGGCCGCATATCTCCAGTTCACCCGCCAGGTGGGCATGCCCGTGCAGCAGATTTCCAACCAGCTCAACGCGGTCCTCGCCGCGCTGGCCGGCGCGGAGCGGGTGTTCGACATGATGGATCAGCAGCCCGAGGTGGACGAGGGATGTGTGGAACTGGTCGGCGCCACGCTCGAGGCGGACGGCACATTGCTGCCGAGCCGCAACGGCGCGCATCCCACGCATTGGGCCTGGCATTGCCCCGAGGCGAAGGACCTGCCGCCGTACACGGAGTTGCGGGGTGACGTCCGCTTCTCGCATGTCACCTTCGGCTACACGCCGGAGAAGGTCGTGCTGGACGATGTCACCTTGTGGGCGAAACCCGGGCAGAAGATCGCGTTCGTCGGATCGACCGGCGCAGGCAAGACCACCGTCACCAACCTGATCAACCGGTTCTACGAGATCGAGCAGGGGACGATCACGTTCGATGGGATCGACATCAAGCGTATTCGTAAGGACGATCTGCGCGAGTCGATCGGCATGGTGCTGCAGGACACCCACCTGTTCACCGGCACCGTGATGGACAACATCCGGTACGGCCGGCTCGACGCTACGGACGAGGAGTGCGTGCAGGCGGCCATGCAGGCCAACGCCCATTCCTTCATCAGGCGTCTGCCGCAGGGTTACGAGACGATGATCACGTCGGACGGTGAGAACCTCTCCCAGGGCCAGCGGCAGCTGCTCGCTATCGCCCGCGCTGCGGTCGCCGATCCGCCCGTGATGATCCTCGACGAGGCGACCAGCTCGATCGACACCCGCACGGAGCGCCTGATCGAGACGGGGATGGATGCACTGATGAAGGATCGCACTGTGTTCGTCATTGCGCACCGGCTGTCGACCGTGCGCAACGCGGACGCGATCCTGGTGATCGAGAACGGGAAGATCATCGAGCGCGGGGACCACGACGACCTGCTGGCGCAGCGCGGGCGCTACTACGAGCTCTACACCGGCCAGTACGAGCTGGATTGAACCAGCGATGCGGTCTTCCGCGGCGCTGAGCCCGCGGAGGACCGCAAGTGCTTCCTCAGGACAGCCTATTGCCGTTCCAGCGAGCTATCCTGCCGCGCCGGCTGGGTCTTCGCGTGATGAGACAACGCCCCTTGCGACGCGCCGCCGATCCCGTGGCGCGTCGCATCGGCGGCCACTTCCTCGAAGCGCTGCAGATCGGGCGGCACGGGATTGCCGAAGGGCGGCGGCAACTGGCGGAAGGGTCCGCCGAACAGCCAGCGGACGAACCGTTTGGGCCAACTCGCGCGCTGCTCGCTCATGGGTCACCTCCATTCGTGCAGGTTTGCGAAACCTCCGAGATTTCAGGCCAACCGAAGGTTGGCACGACCTCGGAGGTCTATGTCGCCCGGCCCGCGGCTGCTCTCGCCTGGCCCACCGCCCGGCCGGCCTCCTTGCGCCGGCACGCGGGGCACAGCCCCCACAGGTGCTCGCTGGCCTCCGCAAGGCCGGTCAGGAAGGCCATCGGCTCGGGCGCAAAGGGGCGGCCGCAGCCGGGGCACGGCTTCAGCGGCACGACCGTGTTCCACGTGACCAGGTGACGCTCCCCGGCGATATCTTCGATCCTGACCGCACCGGTCGGGCACACGGCCGCGCACGCGCCGCAGCCGATGCAGGCCTCGGCCTGGACGTGGAACGGCGCGGCCACCTCACGCTCCCCGCCTCGGCCGGTGAAGCTGATGGCCGCCGCGCCGACCAGGTCGCGGCAGACGCGCACGCACAGGCCGCAGAGAACGCACAGCTCATCTGGATTCAGGGACTCGCCCTCGAAGCGCGATGCCGTGATGCCTTCGCCCGCGGCCAGGTGGCGGATCACGCCGGAGGTCGGGCAGCGGGCCAGCAGAAACTCCAGCATCATCCGGCGCACGGCCACGGCCTCGGGCGCCCGCGTCTCCACCACCAGCCCGTCTGTTGCCGGATGGGTGCAGGCAGCCACCACCTGGCCTTCCGGGCCGCGGGCCGGCTGCCGGACCACGACGACGCACAGCCGGCACGCGCCATAGGGCGGCAGACCCTCCCAGTGACACAGGGTGGGCAGGTGCACGCCCTCCTGCCGTACCGCGTGCAGCACCGTGGCGCCCTGGGCGACGGTCACCTCGCGAGCGATGATCCCATCGTCGATGGTCAACGTGGACATGTGGCCAGCTCCCCTTCCACGCCCTCAGATAGCGGTGGCGGTTCAAAACCCTCGCCCGATATGCCATACCTGCTGGTGCAGATTGCGAAGAGCGTGCTTATGCACGCTTGCTTTGTGCCAGACGCCGGTTTCCAGTCGGCGGCGCTGCCCAGGACCGACTACATATCCATCCGGCACCTGCCGGCCGGGCAGCGGTGCTCGTAGACGTGCGCCTCGTATTCATCCCGGAAATAGCGCAGGGTCGACAACACGGGGTTGGGCGCGGTCTGGCCCAGGCCGCACAGCGAACCCGCCTTCACTGCCTGGCCTACTTCCTCCAGCAGTTCGAGATCGCCCGGCCGGCCCTGCCCGCGCGTGATGCGCGTGAGGATCTGCTCCAGGTGGCGCGAGCCCTCGCGGCACGCGGTGCACTTCCCGCATGACTCGGCACGGGTGAAGTCCAGAAAATAGCGGGCCACGTCGACCATGCACGCGGTCTCGTCGAGCACGACCATGCCGCCGGACCCCATGATCGACCCCGCGGCCTTCATCTGTTCGTAATCGATCGGGAGGTCGAACAGCGAGGCGGGCAGGCACCCGCCCGACGGCCCGCCGGTCTGCACGGCCTTGATCCGTTGCGGCT
>CAZMIS010000515.1:0-3041 GCA_964566325.1 uncultured Anaerolineales bacterium | reverse complement strand
GTGGCGGCGGCGGGGCTGGAAACGGAGCTCGGCCGCGGGGTCACGATCACCTGCAGCTTCTTGTCCGCGGTCGAGACCTTCAGCTGGACCAGGCCCAGCTTGAAGGACGGGGCCTGAGCGCCGGGCGCAGCACCGGCCGCGTCGATCCCCTTCATGATGACGACCGAGACGAACACGTTCGGCGTCCACGTCGCTTCGATCGGCAGGCGCAGCACCTCGCTGTTCGAGGAGAGCTCGATCACCTGGTGGCTCATGATGCGTCCGCGCTCGATCGTGACCAGGGCCTTAACTGCCCCCTGGTAGGGGCTGGGAATCAGCACCTCGGCGACGTCACCCACGCTGTACTCGTCTTTGTCTGTGACCAGCTTGATGCGGTCGTTGTTCTCCTGCCGCCATGGCACGTACTCCGGGCCGCTGACCCAGGTGTAGGCGCCGCTGCGGATGGTGTTGCCCCTGGCGTCCCGGGCCGATGCGTCAATCTTGTATTCGCCCGGCTCGGCCGGCGTCCAATCGAGGACGGCAGTCCCATCCGCGCCCGTCGTCACCGTCTGCGTCAGCACGCCGGTCTTCTTCGGCCGGGTCACCCAATAGAACTCCCCGTCCTCGAGCTGCTCGCGCACGCTCAGCCACTCAACCCGGCTCACGACGAGGTCTATGCGCGTCCTGGCGACCGGCTTGCTCTGCGCATCGACCGTCAGCACATCGACCTGGCCCTCGTCGCCAGCCTGCAGGACGTAGCCGCGCGGCGACAGCCCGATGTAGAACGCCCCCTTGTGCACGATGGCGGAGGCCTGTGTCGACACGGCCTGGTTATTCGCATCCTGGATCGTGATGTCCACCGTGAAGCGCTGGCTGCTCGTGTAACGGCTGATGTCGGCCGGCACGACGAAGCTCACGCGGCCCCGATCGTCGGTGCGCGCCTCGCCCTCGCTGATCATCCCGCCGTAGGGCCCGGAGCGCACATCCCACCACTCGAAATCGGAGAAGCTATACCATCCCTCGCCGCTGTAGTCGAAGCCGGCGTCTGCCGTCATGAGCACCCAGCGGACCTTGGCGTTCTTCACCGGCCCGCCGAAGAAGTAGCTGGCCTCCGCGGTGATGCGCATCTGCTCGCCCTGCGTGTACTCGGGCTTGTCCGTCTGCGCGCTGATCTCGTATTCGGGCTTGCGGTACTCGGCGACCAGGAAGCCCACGCCGAAGATGCTGGACTCGGTCAGCCGCAGATTGATGTAGTAGTAACCGAGGCCCGCTTCAGGCCCCAACTCGAGGCTTCCGTCGATCGAGCCGAGTGGGTTGAGCGTCATGACGCGTTGGAGCACCGTGTTGCCCTGATCGTCGTTGATGGTCACGGTGATCGGGGTGCTCGGGGCCGGGAGTGCGTACTGCGCATCGTTGTCCCGCCGGATGATGGCCTTCCAGTAGACCGTTTGCCCGGGACGATAGATGGGACGATCCGTATAGACGTAGCCGGCATACTGATTCACTTCGCCGCCGCTGGAGACGCCGAACTCCCAGGAACTGATGCCGTCCTGCCAGTTGACCGAGGCAACGCCGAATTGGCCGTCCGGGCCCGTCGCGACGGCGAGGAAGCTGTCCCACGGATTGCGCGTCCTGGCGAGGGTGACCTTCGCCACACCGTTGCGATCGGTCGTCGCGTTCACTTCGTTGGCGCCATCGGCAAATCGCACCGTCACGCCAGCCACGGGGAGGCCCGACTTCAGATCGGTGACCCAGGCCAGGGCATCGGTCGCGCTCGCCTTGAGCGTGACGTTGAGATCCGTGCGTATGATGAGCTGGCGCGGCCACTGCTCGCTGCGGGAAATCGCCGCCGACTTGACCTGCAGGTAGTAGACGCCGGGCGCCAGGGCATCGCCCTCGCGATCGAGCAGTGGTTCGCGCACCATCGCGCGCTCGTTACGCGCGGCGTCCGTCTTGCGGGTCCACTCGCTCACCAAGGCATCCGCGCGGGGTCGGTAGGCATCCCAGGCCTGCCAGGAGTTCGAGCCGGTCATCCGCATCAGGTCATCGGTCTCGACGGCGTACAGGCCGAACGCGATCTCCGGGATATTGCGATAGGTCACAATGGCCTGCGTGGACGTGTACGCGCTGTACGTACCGAATTGCTGCGCGTTGTTCAGCTGCATCAGTGGCGCCAGGTCGCCGGTGCGGAATCTGAGCAGGTAGTCCTCACCCAGGGTGTTCCCGTAAGGGTCTGACACCTTGGCCGACAGCCGGACGCTGTAGTCGGTGGCCGGCAGCTTGGCGAAATCGACGAAGAGCGCGTTCTCGTAATCGTTGTAGTACGTGAAGACGCGCGTGGGTTTGGGCAGGATCGTGACCGTGTCGGTCACGAAGGTGGCGGGATTCATGGGCGACGCGAACACGATGCGCACGGACTGATCCGGCGAGACTCTCTCAGAGCCGGTTGCCGGCTCGGACCTCTCCACCCTGGGCAGCTTCACGGTCTCGAAGACGAATTCGCCTGCCTCACGCAGCCCACCCTCGCCGTTGAAGGCCTTGGCCGAGGTGTCGACGCCGGCGCGGTAACGTGCGCCGAACTTCAGGATCTCGGTCGGCTTGAAGCCGGCTTCCGTGGCGTCCGCGTTCCAGTTGAACGTGCCTGCCACCGGCACGCCGTCAGGGTCCAGCAGGCTGAAGGCGGCCTCGGTGGCGGCAGGGTCCATGGGCATGGAGAAGGTGACGGAGATCGGCCTCTCGATGCGCACGTTGGCAGGGTTCTCGGGCGTCCACCGCAGGATGGCGGGGTCCGTAGTGCGGAACGAGAAGGTGTGAGATTCGGAGAGCACCCCGCCGGTCGTGTCCTCCAGCCCTGCGGCCACCGTGACGCTGTACGTCGTGGACGCGGCAAGCCCGTTGTTCGGAGTGAACCGGTACATGCTGGTGTTGACCCACGTACCTCGTCCGGCCAGCGTGGGCGTGATGACCAGCGGCTGGGGCAGCGCGTCCTGGTCCGCCGCGCTCGTCAGGGGCACCACCGGGCGATTGAAGGCCACGGTAATCGTGCCGTCCGCGGGCACGTC
>CAZMIS010000514.1:1794-3047 GCA_964566325.1 uncultured Anaerolineales bacterium | reverse complement strand
TAGGTTTGGGAAGGAGCTTTATAAAACTTTTTTCAAAGACTCCTCCGACGCGGCCAGGCGCCGGGCGCTGCGCGCGCTGCACGCGGCCGAGGGCAGCGACTGGTTCTGGTGGTTCTCTCACCGCAACCGGTCCGACCAGGATGCCCTCTTCGACAGCCTCTTCCGCCAGTCCCTGGCCGCTGTCTTCGAGGCGCTGGGCGATGAAGTGCCCGCGTGGCTCGACGAGCCGATCCAACGTGCGGGACGCTCGGTCGATCACCGCGCCGCAACCGGCTATGTCACGCCCACGCTGACTGCCGAACCTTTTCCGGGCGAGGACTGGGCTCGTGCCGCCAGCCTGGCCGCGCCGACCTCGTCGGGCGCCATGCAGCGCGCGGAGGGCCTCATCGAACGGCTGATGGTCGGCCACGACGCCAGGCGCCTCTTCCTGCGGCTCGACCTGCGCCGCCCGGCCGGCGATTACGAGATCCTCATCTACGGCAGCGCGCCCCATCGGCCGGCCAACCAGCAGGTGGACGCCCATTTCGACGATCCGGACCAGGCCCCCAGCCGGCTGGCCGCGACGTGGCTCCTCCGTTACGCCGTCGGGCAGCCCGCCCCGTTCCTCTATGCCGCGGACGGCCACGGAAACTGGAGCGCGTCCGGCCCGGTCGCGTCGGCCGGCGGCGAGACCGTGCGCGAGTGCGCCATCGCCCTCTCTGAGCTGGGACTTGCCCCGGGCGACGACCTGCGCCTCTATCTCGTCCTGGCCCAGGATGGCCGGGTGGTGGCAACCCTCCCCGAGCGCAAGATGGCCGTTCTCAGCCTGCCCGTCTTCTGATCCGCGGCCGCGGACCTGCGCGGCCCCTCTCGGTTTCATCCCTCCCTATCCTGACGCGTACCTATTTCCCTTTGTGTGCGTTTTGATACGCATGACCCACCCTATCAGGCCCGCCCGCCGCGCCAGCGCGCCCCCGGGATCGCCTGAGACCGCTTACGGAGGGATCGCATGCAAGGTAACCCAACGCACGAGCGAGCGCGACGTCCCGGCACTCGGCTCGCCCTGCTGACGCTGTGCGCCGCGACGCTGGTCGTCGCGGGCGTGCTGTGGCTTGCGGCCGGTGCGCCGAGCCAGGCCGCAAGCCCCGTGGAGGCGCCATCGTCATCCTCGGTGATGCTGCCCCTGATCGTCAACGGCACGTTGCCGGTTGACCCGGATGCCAGGACCAAGACGCCGAAACCGTTCATTACCCCCACGCTGACGGCGACGGCCA
>CAZMIS010000514.1:0-1694 GCA_964566325.1 uncultured Anaerolineales bacterium | reverse complement strand
CACCGTCGGCGACGGCCACACCGTCGGCGACGGCCACACCGTCGGCGACGGCCACACCGTCGGCGACGGCCACGCTGACGGCGACGGCCACACCGTCGGCGACGCGCACAGCCACGGCAACCACGGCCCCGACGGTCACGCCATCGCCCTCGCCAACACCGGAGATGACCGCGACGTCGACCCCAACCAGTCTGCCGCTCGACACGTCACACGCGGGCCGGTTCACCACGTACGAGGGCAGCAAGACGTGCAACGAGTGCCACCTTGAGCAGGCACAGGACATGCATTCGGCGCTGCACTACCAGTGGAGCGGACCTGCCCCCGATGCCACCAACGTCGAGATGGGGGGCAAGCTCGGCGCGATCAACGACTTCTGCGGCTACCCGGACATCAACTGGCTGGGCATCCTGACCAACCTGGACGGGCAGCCCACGGACGGCGGCTGTGCAACCTGTCACGCGGGCATGGGTGCGCGGCCAACCACGGCTCAGACGCAGGAACAGCTGGAGAACATCGACTGCCTCACCTGCCATTCCGAGACGTACCGGCGCAAGGTCATCAACGATGACGGAACCTTCAGGCTGGCTCCGGCCCCCGAGCGCATGAGCGTCCCGTTGGCGGAAGCGATCACCGACATCACCACGCCCACCAAGGCCGCCTGCCTCTCCTGCCACCTGAGCTCCGGGGGTGGCCCGAACAACAAGCGCGGCGACCTGGAGACCGCGCTCGCCGATCCGCCGGTCACGCTCGACGTACACATGGCCTCACGGGCCAACGGCGGCGCGGGGTTACTGTGCCAGGATTGCCACATCACCCAGGATCACCGCATCGCGGGCCGGGGCTCCGACATGCGCGCGACCGATCTCGATGTGCCGGTGAACTGCAGCAACTGCCACAATCAGGCCCCCCACGACAGCGGCGACCTGAACCGGCACACCGCCAGGGTCGACTGCACCGTGTGCCATGTTCCCGCGTTTGCCCGGACGACCTCCACCGACATGTTCCGCGACTTCCGCTCCGTCGAGGTCTTCGAGAGCCGCCGCCTGTACGAACCGGCCATTCAACGCGGCTCGAACGTGATCCCGGAGGTGGCGTGGTTCAACGGGACCTCGCAGTTCTACAACTTCGGCGACCCCATCACCTATGCCCCGAGCGGCCGCGTCAGCATGTCCGAACCGAACGGCGACATCGTTGACGGCGAGGCGAAGCTGCATCCGTTCAAGCTGCACACCGCGCTGCAGGCGCACGACCCGGTGACCGGCCGGATCCTGCCCATGAAGATGGGCATCCTGTTCCAGGACGGCAACGTCGATCTGGCCATCCGCAAGGGCGTGGAAGAGGTGGGCTGGACGCTGCCACAGGGCCACGACTTCGTCCCGACCGAGCGCTGGCTGTCGATCAACCATACGGTCGCGCCGGAGGAGCAGGCGCTGCAGTGCGAGGCATGTCACGGCGACAGCGCGACCCGGCTCGACTGGGCGGCCTTGGGCTACACGCCGAAGGAGACGCGCAACAGCGATCCGCTGTGCGAGAGCTGTCACGAACCCAAGAAGGTCGAGAAGAACTACTTCTACACCGTGCACAACAAGCACGTCAGCGACAAGAAGATCGCGTGTGCGGAATGCCACGGCTTCTCCCGGTAACTGTTCAGCGTTACCCTTGACAGGCTGTGGCATGATTGTGTTATGACCTTG
>CAZMIS010000513.1:0-3056 GCA_964566325.1 uncultured Anaerolineales bacterium | reverse complement strand
GCATGTTGTGTGTCACGATGACGATCGTGTAGTCCTCCGCCAGGCTGCGCATCAGATCCTCGACTCGCAGCGTGCTGATCGGATCGAGCGCGGATGCGGGCTCATCCATCAGGATCACGTCCGGCTTGACTGCGATCACACGCGCGATGCACAGCCGCTGCTGCTGGCCCAGGGAGTAACTCAGGGCATCCTTCTTGAGCCCATCCTTCACCTCGTCCCACAGATCCGCAGCGCGCAGGCTCTGTTCGACGATCTGCTCGATCTCGCCCGGCCCGGCCATGCCCAGCACCCGGGGCCCGAACGCGACGTTGTCGAACACGGATTGGGGAAACGGATTGGGCCTCTGAAACACCATTCCTACCCGGCGCCGCAGGTCAACCACGTCCGTTCCCGGTGCGTAGATGTTCCTCCCGTCGACCTCGACCAGCCCCTCGGCCCGCGTCCCCTTGATGGTGTCGTTCATGCGGTTCAGACACCGCAGGAACGTCGACTTGCCGCAGCCGGAAGGACCGATGAGTGCGGTGATCCGGCGCTCGGGCACGGTCAGATTCAGGTCGCTCAGCGCCTTCTTCGCGCCGTAGTAGAAATGGAGATGTTCAACTCTGATTTCGGCCATGGCTCACCCAAATCGCCCGGTAATGTAGTCTTCGGTTCGCTTGTCTCTGGGAGATGTAAACAACTCGCTGCCGCGCTGATGCTCGATCAGGTCGCCCAACAGGAAGAAGGCCGCGTGGTCTGCAACGCGCGCGGCCTGCTGGACGCTGTGGGGCACGATGATGATGGTGTAGCGCTTCTTGAGTTCGAGAAGCGACTCCTCCACCTTCGCCGTGGAGATCGGATCGAGCCCTGACGTGGGCTCGTCCAGCAGAAGCACCTCCGGCTCCAACGCCAGGCTGCGCGCGATGCACAGCCGCTGCTGCTGCCCTCCGGACAGCGAGGTGGACGGCTGGTCCAGCCGATCCTTCACCTCATCCCACAGCGCCGCCTGCTGAAGGCACCTCACCACGATCTGCTCCTGGCGCTGCCGATCCCGCAGACCCGCCAGCCTCGGGCCGTACAGGATGTTGTCCCTGATCGTGCCCGGAAGCGGCAGCGGCAAGGCAAACACCATGCCGACCCTGCGGCGAAGCTGAGCCACCGAGACGCCCCGCCCATAGACGTCTTCCCCATCGAGCAGGATCTTCCCCGCCAGCCGCGTGTTGTCCATGAGGTCGTTGAGACGGTTCACCAGGCGCAGCAAGGTGGACTTGCCGCTGCCGGCCGGCCCCAGGAAGACCGTGACCGCGTGTTCGGGCACGTCCAGCGTGACGTCCTTAAGGACCTGCTGCCCTTCGTACCAGTATGACACGTTCTCGAAACGAATCTTCGTTATGTCACCCTGCATCTGCTGAGCTCCTCCGCCCGTGCCGTCTGCGGCGATCGATGTCTGTGTCACCATTGCCGCTTCCGCCGGTAGTGGCCGCGAATCCAGGAGGCCAGCAGGTTCAGCGACAGCACGAGCACGAGCAGCACCAGGGCCGTGCCGTACTGGATCTCGAGCGGCATGCCGGGCACCTGGGTGCTGATCACGTAGAGATGGTACGGGAGCGTCATGGTCTGATCGAAAGGCGATTGGGGCAGCCGCGGCAGATAGAACGCGGCGACCGTGAAGAGAATGGGTGCGGTCTCCCCGCCCGCGCGCAGCAGGCCGAGGATCACGCCCGTGATGATGCCCGGGAGAGCCTGCGGCAGGACGATGCTGCGAATGCCCTGCCAACGCGTGCCGCCGAGCGATGCGCTGACCGTGCGGAATTCCACCGGCACTGCGCGCAGCGCCTCCTCTGCCGTGCTGATGATGACGGGCAACGTCATGATCGCCAGGGTCAACGCACCGGCAACGATGGAGGTGCCGAACCCCAGGAACAGCACGAACAGGCCCAGGCCGAACAGGCCGTAGACCACGGAGGGAATGCCCGCGAGGTTGACCATCGCCAGGCGAATGGCCCGCGTCAGCGCGGTGTCCTTCGCATACTCCGCCAGGTAGATGGCGCCGCCCACGCCGATGGGAATGGCCACCAGCGCAGTCCCCAGGGTAAGCAGCACCGTGCCCACGATCGCGGGCCAGATGCCGCCGGCCTTCATGCCTTCCCGCGGCATGCCGAAGATGAACTCGAGCGAGATCGCCGGCAGGCCGCGCACGACGATCGCCCCGATCACGAAGAGGATCGGAATCACGACCGCCAGGGAGGCGAGGATCAGCAGGCCGAATCCGAGCCGCTGGACCAGGTAACGCCTGGCCGAGCCGGCGTTTGCCGGCTGAACGCGCACAGCACCGAACATCAGCGCAACCCTCCTCGCCGCCGCTTCTGGAAGATGGCAGAAGCCGCAGCCAGGTTGATCAGGAAGGTGATAACAAACAGCGCGATGCCGATCCCGAACAGCGCATGATAATGCGTGCTGCCCTGCGCCACCTCGCCCATCTCCGCGGCAATGGTGGCCGTCATGGTGCGCACCGGCCGCATCAAGGAATCCAACGACAACGGCATGCGCCCGGCATTGCCGGTCACCATCATCACGGCCATCGTCTCACCGATGGCTCGTCCCATGCCCAGCATCACGGCGGTGAGAATGCCCGACTTGGCCGCCGGAACCACCACGCGCCAGATGGTCTGCCACTGTGTCGCACCCATGGCCAGGCTCGCATCACGGTAGCTCTTGGGCACCGCATCGAGCGCATCCTCCGCCACCGAGATCATGGTCGGCAGGGCCATGTATGCCAGCACCAGAGAGCCCGTGAATGCGGTCAGGCCGGTCGGAATGCCCAGCACCTCCCGGATGGCCGGCGCCAGTAGCGTCATGCCGAAGAATCCCAACACCACCGACGGAATGCCGGCCAGCACCTCGATCAGCGGCTTGAGGATGTCGCGCGCCCAGGTCGGTGCGACCTCGCGCACGAACACCGCAGTGGCCAGCCCTAGCGGCAGCGCGATGGCGACTGATGTGATCGTGACCATGATCGAGCCGAGGATGAGCGGGAGGGTGCCGTAGATGTCGAAGGTGGGGTACCAGAACTGCCC
>CAZMIS010000512.1:0-3085 GCA_964566325.1 uncultured Anaerolineales bacterium | reverse complement strand
TTCAATCGCACCCGAATTCTCGGTCGTGACTGCGATGGAGGATCCTGGCATCGGCATCCGGCGGCAACGCCAGACCAGCATGACTTCTCACCGGAAGGTCAACGCGCCGTATCACTGGATGAATTTCTGAAGGAAGCACAGCAAGTGCTTCAAGACCAAGAAATCCTGTAATTGCCGCCGTTATCCACATCCTATCACCGCGCTGCAACGGCGTCTCACGCCTTGCCGGCGGCCTCCAGATCCAATCGGTCGAAAAACTCACGCATGATCTCGCGGCGCTCAAGCGCGATGACGCGCGCGGTGGCGGTGTAGAGGCGCTCGGGGATGCGGTCCAGCTTGTAGACGAACTCGTGCACGGGGGTGTACGCGCTGCCCAGCGCGGCCGGCGCGTTGCGCGCATCGCCGCCCTCGGCGGCAATC
This sequence comes from uncultured Anaerolineales bacterium, assembly GCA_964566325.1. Classification (GTDB taxonomy): domain Bacteria; phylum Chloroflexota; class Anaerolineae; order CG2-30-64-16; family CG2-30-64-16; genus JALOOB01. Next base: position 2,665 of record CAZMIS010000512.1, on the reverse strand, counting down.
TCGCGCCACGGCCGGCGCCATAGGGCCGTGCCGGCCGCGCCGGCATAGGCGAACGCGCGGGCAATGCCGATCGCACCGATCGCGTCCAGCTTGTCCGCGTCGGAGAGGACCTGCGCCTCGAGGGTGGCCGGCTGCGGATCGTGGCGGAAGCGGTGCGCCTCGATCGCATGCGCAACTGCGTCGATGAACACCGCGGGCCGGCCGGCCAGGATCTCCCGCGCGCGCTGCGCGCCGAGCAGGTGGTGGTTGGCGCGATCCGCGCTCTCGCCGATATCGTGCAGCAGCGCGGCCGTACGGACGATCGCCAGGTCCGCGCCCTCGGCCCGCGCGATGTGTTCGGCGAGCGCGGTCACGCGCAGCACGTGATCGAAGTCGTGCCCGCCCCCGCCGGCATCGTAGAGCGAGCGCGCGGCTTCGACGGTGATGGGCGCTTCGCTCATGCTAGAGGTTCTCGATCTGCACGGGCTCGACGGGCTCGGCCAACTCGAAGCCGAAGACGCGGCTGTAGAAGTACAGCTCTGCCTCCAGCGCGCGCACGATGTTCTCCGCGCGGCGGAAGCCGTGCCCCTCGCCCTCGAACGCCACGTACGCGGTCGGAAGGCCCTTGGCGCGCACCGCGGCGAACATCGTCTCCGTCTGGTTGGGCGGCACGATCGGGTCTTCGAGCCCCTGGAAGAAGATGACCGGGCAGGCCAGCCGCCCGGTGTGGTGGATGGGCGAGCGCGCGATGTACAGGTCGCGGCGCGCCGGGTAAGGGCCGACGAGGTGGTCCAGGTAGCGCGACTCGAACTTGTGCGTGTCGAGGGCCAGCGCCTCGAGGTCGCCGACGCCGTAGTGGCTGGCGCCCGCCTTGAATACGTCGCGGAAGGTCAGCGCACAAAGCGTCGTGTAGCCCCCTGCGCTGCCACCCCGGATGGCCAGCCGCGCGGGGTCCACCTCGCCCAGTCCGGCGAGCCAGGCGGCGCCGTTCGCGCAGTCGTCGACGTCCACCACTCCCCACCCATCGTTGAGCCGTTCGCGGTACGCGCGGCCGTAGCCTGTGCTGCCGCCGTAATTGACGTCCAGCACCGCGATGCCGCGGCTGGTCCAATACTGGATGGCCATGCGCAGGCCCGTGCCGCTGTTGCCGGTCGGGCCGCCGTGGCTGAAGACGAGCAGCGGCGGCGCATCGCCCCGCGGCGCAGTGTAGTCGCGGTTGTGCGGCGGATAGAAGTTGCCGAACGCGGTTAACCCGCCCGTGGTCGGGAACTCGACCGCCCGCGGGACGGACAGGTACCCCCCATCGACGGCCACATCGCTGGACCGGCGCAGGGCCGCAACCTGCCTTGTGGCGAGGTCCACCGCGATAACCGAGGCCGGCTCGACCGGGGAGCTGCCGAGAAAGAACACCTTCCCCTTCGCGACGCGCACGTTTTCGATGCCCGTATAGGGCGTCTCGACGGGGGTCAGGGTCTGCGATGCAGTGTCGAGCAGCGCCAGCTGCCACCCCTCCGCGCGGCGGAAGGTGCAGACGATGTGCTCCTCCGACTCGAACGCGTAGGTGGACATGCCGAACGCCCACTGTGGGAGCCCGAACTCAGCCTCCATGGGGGCCAGCGGCTCCGCGCGGCCGTCATGCCAGCGATACAGGTTCCACCAGCCGGTGCGATCTGAGACGAAATGCAGCACGCCGTCGGGCGACCACTCTGGCTGGAAGATCGACTCGGCAGGCCCGCCCGCGACCAGATCTGCGCGCCGCAGCACGCCCGCGTCGTCCAGCTCACCCACCCACAGTTCCGTGCCGTCCCACGGCATGTTGGGGTGATGCCACGTCAGCCAGGCCAGCCGCGTCCCATCGGGGCTGAGGCGCGGGGAGGCGTAGAAGTCGTTGCCAGAAACCAACACCTGCCCGCCCGCAGGATCACTTTCCGCACCGAGACTGACCAGCGTGTTGACCGCTTCACTGGCCGGCTGAGTGTGATCCTCCCGCACGCAGATCAGGCGGTTGCGGCGGCGATCCAGCTCGAAATCAGCGTAGCGCAGCGGCAGCTCAGGGGTAGTGGGCTGGGGCTGGGCGCCGGGCGCGCGGTCAAGCCGATAGACGCGCTGGTCCGCGTAATTGACGAAAAAGACCGACCCCCCGGCCGCCAGGTACTCGCCGCCGCCGTACTCGTGGACGCGCGTGCGCACGTTGAAGGGAGGCGGCGTCACGTCCGCGATCCGGCCGGCCGCATCGCAGCTGACCAACACGCAGCGCCCTCCCTCGGAGGGCCGCTTTTCGATCCACCAGACGGCGTCCCCGTCGACGGAAATGCCGCCCAGGCCGACCGAAGAAGCAGCCACCAGGTCCGCGGTAATCGGCGATTTCCACGCGCCGTACGGCGCGACGTGAGGCCCGGACATCGAGCTCACCCCTTTCTAGGCTTGGGAACGGGCAGCGCGGCGGCCCAGGAGCCACACGAAACCACCGGGCACGCTGCCCAGCAGCATGATGGCCTGCATCAGGATCGACACGGCCAGTGCGTGGTCCGTTGGGACACCTGCCAGGGAGAAGAAGAACGGATAGGCGGTCTGGCTGACGCCGATGCCCCCTATCGAGACGGGGATCATCAACACCAACGCAATGAGCGGATTGAACAGGAGGATCGCTTCGAGCGGCATCAGCCCGCCCATCGACTGGGAGAGC
>CAZMIS010000511.1:0-3089 GCA_964566325.1 uncultured Anaerolineales bacterium | reverse complement strand
GGAGCACGCTCCCAAGGTGCAGGGCGTCTTCCACCAGGTCGATCGTACGTCGCGCAAGGTCAGCGACAAGCTTGCAGCGCCATTCATCGCGGCCAGTGCGGCCAAGGCCCAGGTGAAAGGCCTGCAGCGCGGGGCCGCTTCCCTTTTCAAACGACATGAGGTGATAGGATGAATTCCAGAACAACCGTGATCCTGCTCGGCGGTGCGATCGGTGCGGCACTGGGCGCGACCGCTGCGTGGAGCTACCTGCGACAGCAGGAGGCCCATCTGCCCGCCAACGCCCTGGGAGTGCGCAAGCCCGTGGAGATGTCAGCCGGCGCGGCGGACTTCATCAAGATAGCCGTGGCCGTGCTCGGAATCGTTCGCCAGTTCGACGACCTGTTCAAGCCGAAGAAGCTGGCCTAGATTCCTTCACCTTCGAGGCCGGTCCCGGCCGCGCGATCTTCCCCCTCCGACACCTCCAGCTCCACTGGAGGTGTTTCTGTGTCTGCCGCCTGCGGCGCCGCACGTCCGGCAAGGTCGGCGGATGCACCGTCAGGCATTTCCTCCGGCCCGCCGGCCGGCGGGCAGGCCGGCGCCTCCTCATGCCCCCATGCATCCGTCAGCGTCCTGCTGCTTCCGTACAGTGCCGGCAGATACCGGCCGAACAGCTCCATCGGCATCGCGCTGCGCACCGGGAAACTCCCGTGATCCCACAGCCACTGCAGCTTGGGCCGATCCAGCTCGGAGGTGAGGAGCCCTTCCGTATCGCTCGTGCCGATTTCGACCAGCACGCCGGTGTAGCGCGGCGTCATCTCCAGCGGCGCGTACATGCCCGACTTGCCCAGGAAGGTGGCCGCGGAGCCCTCCTCCGCCGCCATGTAGTTGCGCCCGACCAGGAAACTCGTCACCGCGAAGCACCGGTTGTCCTGCGCGCGGGCGATGGCTGCATGGCGCACGTGCGCAGCCAGCGACTCGTCGCCGATGGCCCCCAGGATGACCAACAGGTCCGCGCCCTGATAGGCCAGAATGCGCCCTGTCTCCGGGTAGAGCGCCTCCTCGGCGAAAAGGATGCCCAGCCCGCCCAAAGGTGTCGGAATCACGTGCCATGCGTCGCCGGGCTCTGCAATCCCCGCGTCCTCGGGCGACAGGATCATCTTGTCGTGCCGGCCCAGCTTGCTGCCGTCAGGGCCGAAGACACACGCGCGGTTGCGGACCACGTCCCCCGTGTCCAGGAGGTACGCGCTCCCTGCCACGATCGCAATCTCGTACGCGCGGGCCAGCTCGGAAAAGGTGTCCTCGTAGTCCGCAGCCACTTCTTCAGGGGCGACGCTGAGAAGGTCCAGGAAGGAATGGCGGTAATTCGCGCCCAGGAGGGAGGCGGTGCCCTCCGCCACGGCCCCGCGCGTGCGCGACCAAAACGAGCCGTGCCGGCGCTGTCGCTCGGCCGCCTGCTTGAGCAGGCCGACGCTGAAACCCTGCACGCGCGGGCTCGCGGCCATGACCCCGCTCAGGGGCGGGAATACGGCCAGTTGCGCGCCCTTCGCGCGCGCCATGTTCAGGAAGCGACTGATCTCACGGCGATAGCTGTCCGGTGAGTCGAACAGACGCATCTGCTGTTGAGCACACGCTACGATAATCTTGGCCAAGCAAGCGCCTTTCTGGTGCCGAGTAGCTGCTGAATGGCATTCTACCACACCCCCATGCCGCTCACAATCGCGCCTGGATTCCCATTTCCCGTCCCCCCGGCTGTGCGCTATAATGAGCGACGCCGCGCGAACGCCCGGGCGTTTCATTCCACCGAATGGATGGGTCATGCAACTGGCAACCGTCATCGGCACCCTCGTCGCCTCCAGCAAGTATCCGGGGCTGGAAGGCGTCAAGCTGCTCATCGTCCAGCCGCTGGACAGGCGCCAGCAGCCCCAGGGCGAGCCCGTCGTCGCGGCCGACGCGACCGCACAGGCCGGCCCGGGTGAACTGGTGTTCATCATCGCCAGCCGCGAGGCCGCCGTGGCCCTGCCGGAGACGTTCGTCCCGGTCGACCATGCGATCGTCGGCATCGTCGATGAGGTGGATCCCGCCGCGTGAGGTGACGCCATGTACATCGGACAGGTTTCGGGCACGGTGGTGGCCACGATCAAGCACAGGGTCTTCGAGGGCCACAAGCTGCTCCTGGTGGAGTGGCTGAACCTCGAGGGCGGCGCCACCCAAAGGTACGACATCGCGGTCGACACGGTCCAGGCAGGCGTCGGCGATCGGGTGCTCGTGCTGGACGAAGGCAACGGCGCGCGCCAGGTGCTCCAGGTCGAGCCCTGGGGTCCCGTGCGGTGCGTCATCGTCGGGATCATCGACAGCGTCGATCTGAACGGGGAGTAGTCGCAGCGATCGATCTGTTCGCGCGTGCGCTGGGAAACAGGCGGAGGCAGTTTTGGGATATGGTGGCTACGCCGCGGGCGGCCCGGAGATGACCGAGCGGGCGCTGCGCGAGGAATTCGTCCGCATCGGGCAGATGATGCACACGCGCGGCTACGTCACCGCGACCGACGGCAACCTCTCCGCTCGCCTGGGCGACGACCGCTTCCTCGTCACGCCGAGCGGGCTGAGCAAGGGCTACATGTCGCCCGACCAGATGGTCGTGATCGACTGGGACGCGAAACCGGTCGGCGAATCACGCTGGGGCCCGGCGCGCAACCTCAAGCCCTCCTCCGAGATCCTGCTGCACCTCGAGGCCTACCGCCAGCGGCCCGACATCCGGGCCGTGGTCCACGCGCACCCGACTCACGCGATCACGCTCTCCATCGCCGGCATCGCAATCGCGCCGTGCCTGCTCCCGGAGGTCATCGTCACGCTCGGGGTGATCCCGACGACCCAGTACGCCACACCGGCCAGCCCGGAAGGCGCGGTGGTCATCCGGGATCTCATCCGGGACCACGACGCGGTGGTGCTGCAGCGCCACGGCAGCGTGACCGTGGGCAAGACCGTCTTCGATGCCTATCTGAAGCTGGAGAAACTGGAGAACGCGGCCGAGGTCACCTACAAGCTTGCGGCGCTGGGCCGCGAGCTGCCCTTTCCGCCGGGCGCGGTGGATAAGCTCATCGCGAACCGCGAGA
>CAZMIS010000510.1:0-3104 GCA_964566325.1 uncultured Anaerolineales bacterium | reverse complement strand
CTTGAAGGCCATGTCCTCCAGCCGCGCCTCCGCGTCGCTCAGCCGGCGCCCGGTGATCTCGAGCATGCGGACGCCGACGATCGGCTTGTCCAGGATCAGGCGCTCCAGGTCCGCGCGGCTCATCACCAGGATGAGGCAGTCCTCCAGCGCCTCCGCGAAGGCGTTGTGCATCTGCTGTCCCAGCAGCGCCATCTCACCGAAGAGCGTTCCCGGCCCCAGGGTGGCAATGACCAGCTTCTTGCCTTCCGGCGAGATCCGATACAGCTGCACCTGCCCCTGTTTGATGAGGAACAGAACCTCACCGAGGTCCTCCGGCTGATAGAACACCCGGCCGCGCGCAACGTTCGTGATCGTCGTCATCCGGTCCAGTTCCGCCATGTCGCGTTCTGACAGGTCGCGGAAGAGGTCCACGTCCGACAGATAGCCGACTTTTTCCTCCATGCTGGCCCCCTCATTCAATGGCGCTGTACTTCACAATGGCCGCGGCATTATACGGGCTGCGAGTGCAAATGACAAGGCCGCGCAGGCAAGGGCGTTTGCGACGCGCGACTACGACGCAGTGCCGTGTGCAGTGTATAATGGCCCCATGAAGCCATCCGACCCTGCACTGCACCCGTTGATGCGTCGGTTCGACAGCCTCCTGCTGGCGGTTCTCGTCATTGCCCGGATCCGCATCGATACGCTGGCGGAGGCGGCGGTGCTGCCCCTGCGCCAGAATGACGTGGCCGCGCATCCCCTGCTGGGCCGGCTGCTCTCCCCCGACGCGATGGTGCTGCTGGCCCAGCAACAGCTCGTGGATCCGCTCGCGCTGCTCCTCATCGTTGCGGCGCTCGGGTGCCTGTTGATCTACCTGCTGGTCGACGAATTCGTGCGGCACGAGACGCGACGCCACCGCACCAAGATGCTCCTGATCTCCCTGATCATCGCGCTGACGGTGTTTCTCCCGAGCCTCAAGCTGGTGCTGTTGCGCCAGGAGAGCGGCCCCGCGTCCTACAGCCACGACGGCGGCGTCATTCAAACGGAAGCGACCATCGATTACCTGCTGGTGGGCCGCAATCCCTACGTGGAGGACTACCTGTCCACCCCGATGGCAGAGTGGGGCATCGACGAGTTTCGCACAGCGCTTTATCACTATCCCTACCTGCCCTGGACGTTCCTCTTCTCCGCGCCCTTCAAGCTCGCGTCGGAGGCAGTCCTGGGATGGTACGACCAGCGGCTGGTGTACTTCCTGCTGTTCGCCCTGACCCTGGCCCTCCTCCCGGCGCTCGCCCGTGAGCGCACGCGGGCCCTGCTGCTGCTCATGTTGATCGGCCTCAATCCGATCATGGGCTCGGACCTGATCTACGGGCAGAACGACAGCTTCGTGCTGGCCTGGATCGTGCTCAGCCTGTGGCTGTGGGTGCGCGGCGAGGGCGGCGGCCGTGCGTGGCGGCTGGCCTCGGCCGCGGCCTTCGGTTTGGCGTGCGCGTCCAAGCCGACGGCCTGGTTCCTGGCGCCGTTCTGGCTGCTGTGGATTGTCGGCCCCGGCCACAAAAGCGTGGCTGCGTGGCTGGGCGCTGCGGTGCGCGTGGCGTGGCCGGCCCTGGCTGCGGCGCTGTTGGTGATCGCACCGTATTTTCTGTGGAATCCGGGCGCGCTGATCGATGACGTCTGGCGCTGGTCGGCCGGGACATCTGAGACCGCGTATCAGATCTGGGGTTGGGGCGGATCTAACCTGGTCCTGGCTCTGGGATGGGTGCGGAGCCGGTTTGATCAGTGGCCGTTCTGGTTGGCCGAGCTGCTGGTGGGCGTTCCGGTGATGGCGGGCTTGTTGTGGCGCCAGTGGCACGAGAACACACTGGGGCGTGCACTCTGGGGTTACGCCCTGTTCCTCTTCAGCTTCTTCTTCGTCTCGCGCTTTCTGAACGAGAACTACCTCGGCTATCTCCTGGCGTTTCTGGTCCTCGGCGCGCTGGTGGTTGCGGGTTCCGGCGATCGTACAACAAAACAAGGCTGATGCTGTGGAGGCATCAGCCTTGGCCTGAGAGCGGTCAGTCCGCGCAGTTACTGTTTGCGGGCTCTCGTGCTTCGCTGCTTGAGGGTCGTCTGCACATCGGCCAGCTGATCCCGCAGCGTGTCAGAGTAGGTGCGGAGGTATGAATCGTTATTCGCGGCCCAGCGTGCCGCCTTTTCGGCGTCTGAGGCCGCGATCGCCTGTGACAGGGCGTGCAGGGCGCCCGCTGCCGCGGTCCACGAGGGGAGCAACCCCACCGTCGTGACCGGGGTGTACAGCACATACTTGGCAATGGCCGCGATCGGGTTCGACGCCGCGCCCGCGATCGAGATGGTCGTGGCGCCCGCGTCGCGTGCCAGCTTCAACAAAGCGGCCACGCCGGGGGTCATCGACGTTGCGCCGATGCCCACCACGACATCGTTAGCCTTCATGCCCATGGTCAACGCGGCCTGGCTGGCAAGCTCAGAGGACACGGCGTGTGCCACACATCCGATGCTCACCAGACGCTCTGCGAAGGCCTCGGCCAGGTAGGAGAGGCTCGCCTCGCCAGCGACGTAGATCCGCCGTGCGCCCTTGAGTGCTGCGATGATCGACTCGACCGTGTCCTCGTCGAAGTGCAACAAGGAGTAATCGAGATTGGTGCGATCCTGCATCAGGTTGCGGCGGAAGATCTGGATGGGCGAATCGTCACCCTCCGGCGGCTCGTAGACCGCCTGCAAGTCACGTTTCACCTCTTCCTGCACTTCGTTGATCAGCTCAGGGAACCCGGGATACCCGAGACGCTGTGCGAATCGCACTACCAGGGCAGTGTCAACCTCGACGAAGCGGGCAATCTCTGCCGCTGTCATGAAGGCAGCGTCCTGGTAATGGTTGAGCAGGTAGTCGGCAATACGCCGATAGCCGGGAGAGAACTGACTGTATAGGGCGCGAATACCTTCTCTGAACACTGGTCTACTCCAACAATCAAGGGTCGGCTGTGTACCTGTGACGCTCGTCCTCAGTCACAGCCTGGAAGGCGCCGACATGGTGGCAGCCTCGCGTCACGCAAGGAGGCTGCCGCCCCGTCACGACAACTCGGACAGGGCCTTGGCGATTTCGGCAGATCGCTTCG
>CAZMIS010000509.1:0-3111 GCA_964566325.1 uncultured Anaerolineales bacterium | reverse complement strand
CCTCGTTGACCAGGTTCTCCAGGTCCGCGCCGACGAAGCCCGGCGTCCCGCGCGCGATCGTCTCGAGGTCGATGGTCGGTTCCAGCGGCTTGCCGCGCACGTGCACCTTCAGGATCTGCTCGCGGCCCTTCATGTCCGGCCGGTCCATGACCACCTGCCGGTCGAAGCGCCCGGGCCGCAGCAGCGCCGGGTCCAGGATGTCCGGCCGGTTCGTCGCCGCGATCAGGATCACGTTCGTGTCCGTGTCGAAGCCGTCCATCTCCACCAGGATCTGGTTCAGCGTCTGCTCGCGCTCGTCGTGGCTGCCCCCCAGCCCGGCCCCGCGCTGCCGCCCCACCGCATCGATCTCGTCGATGAAGATGATGCACGGCGAGTTGCGCTTCGCCTGCTCGAACAGGTCGCGCACCCGGCTCGCACCCACGCCGACGAACATCTCCACGAACTCGGAGCCCGAGATGGAGAAGAACGGCACCCCCGCCTCGCCCGAGATGGCCTTGGCCATCAGCGTCTTGCCCGTGCCGGGCGGCCCGACCAGCAGCACGCCCTTGGGGATGCGCGCACCGAGGGCCGCGAACTTTTGCGGCTCCTTGAGGAACTCGACGACCTCCTGCAGCTCCTGCTTCGACTCCTCTGCGCCGGCCACGTCCGCAAACGTGACGGTCGGCTTGTCGCCCGTGAAGACGCGCGCCCGGCTCTTGCCGAAGGAGAAGGCCTGGTTGCCGGCGCCCTGCGCCTGCCGCATCAGGAAGATGAAGAAGCCAGCCAATACCAGGATGGGCACGACGCTGATGAGCAGCGGCGCCAGGTTGGCCCACATGCTGGGCGCCTTAACCGTGATCTCGATCTGATCGTCACCCGCGCCGAATGCGCTTTCCGGCACGCCGAGGTTCGTGAGCGTCTCGACGACGCTGCCCGAGCTCTCCTTGCGCGAGAGCACGGAGTCACCGTCCTTCAGGTCGATGCTCAGATCCTCGCCGATGACGGTGATCCGCTCGACCCGGCCTTCTGTGATCATCTGTGCCACGCGGCCGATATCGACGACGGGCAGGCTTTCGTTGTTACGCAGCAGGGTGGTGACCAGGAAGGCCACCAGCGCCAGCAGCACAATCATGTACAGCGCGTTATTGCGCACTGATCGCATATTATTCATTGAACGTGGTGCTCCTCCAGGCGCGGCGTCCGGGGCGTGCCGCGCAGAGACAGTTTAACACACCGGCCAGTGTGCGTCAAAGCACCTGCCATGTTGCCGGTGTTCCCCACAATCATTATCGCGCCGGGCGGATGGGCGGCTCCGTAGTTGGGGTTCCTGACGCGCTTGCGGCTGCGCCCATCGTTCTGAAACACGTTTTTGGCGCGGGCGTTGATCGATGCTATACTGGCCCTGTTGCGCCGGGGTTAACACCCGGCGCACTTTTCTACGGATGCCATCGAGGTGCTTAATGGAATTCGACCTGGTCAAACTGATTGAAACGGTCGGCTATGTCGGCCTGTTCTTCATCATATTTGCCGAATCAGGGCTCTTCTTCGGTTTCTTCTTCCCCGGCGACAGCCTGCTGCTGACAGCCGGCCTGATCGCATCGCGCGATCATCTCAACATCTACATCCTCATCCCCCTGCTATTCGTGGCGGCGGTGTTGGGGGACAACGTCGGGTATTGGTTCGGGGCCAAGACGGGACCCAAGATCTTCAACCGCCCGAATTCGCTCCTCTTCAAGCGCGAGAACCTGCTGAAAGCCAAGGCCTTCTACGACAAGCACGGCGGCAAGACCGTCACCCTGGCCCGGTGGCTGCCGGTGATCCGGACCTTCGCACCGATCGTCGCGGGCGCGGCGTCCATGAATTACCGGCGCTTCATCTTCTTCAACCTGATCGGCGGCCTGCTATGGGCCGTCGGCATGACCATGCTCGGCTACATCCTGGGTCGGACGCTGGGCCACATCGAAGGCGTCGATCGCTACTTCACGCTGCTGATCCTGGCCTTCTTCCTCATTCCGGGCCTGCCGACCGCATGGCACGTGTGGAAGGACAACAAGCACGCGATCATCAACCTGGTGCGCACCAGGCTGCTGGGCAAGGCGCCGCTGCCGAAGCCGGCGCCGGCCGAGGGCAACCCGGAATAACAAACGACACGAGGGATTCGTCGAAGGGCTGAGGCGGTCAGGCGCCTCAGCCCTTCTTACGATGGACGCGGGAGCGCCGCTCTCAGGTTCTGTCGGCCACGATCACAAGATCGCCGGAGCGCTCCCGATCGTACGGCTCGGCCGGCCACGCCATACGGGCGAAGCTGCGGGGGTTCTCAAAGCCCGCCTCCACCAGGGCCAGCAGGAGGTCACGCTGAAAGAGAGGACGGTGAGGGGTCGTATGCACGGCGACCTGCCAGCCCTCTTCGACCTTCGTGAACAGCGCGATATGGAACGAAATCTGCCCTGCACCCCGGTCGTAATCCGCGAAACGCCAGACCAGCACCTCCCGCCCCTCCAGCTGTCCCCCCTGCGCGGCGAACCAACGCGGCTGCTTCTGCCAGCGCAGGTCGTAGTTGAGGTTCTGCAGCACCAGGAGTCCGCCCCGCCGGAGGGCCGCCGCCATCCCGCGCAGCGCCTGCACCAGTTCCGCCTGTGTCTGCAGGTGCGGCAGCGAGTTGCCCAGGCACAGCACCGCATCGTAAGGAGCCAGCTGCGCCACTGCCGCCGCATCGCCGCCCGCGGCAGGTCCTTCGCCGGCAAGGGCAGAGAGCCCGGCCAGATCCGCCACCGCCAGTGGCGTTGCCAGGCCGCGGTCCTCGGCCTTTCGGCGGGCCATCTCGATCATCACCGGGCTGGCATCGACCCCGGCCGCGACGTATCCCCACCCGGCCAGCGCCAGGACGTGGCCCCCGCTGCCGCAGGCCGCATCCAACACGCGGCTCGCGCCCGAGCCCTCCAATACCGCGCGCAGGAACGGTCCTTCCGCGGCCATGCGCGCTTCCCAATCGGTCATCACGTCGAACATGGGCGCAAGCGCGTCGTAGAAGCTGCTGGCACTTTCATCCATTGTCTCTTCCCCTTTCCGCAAAACGAGGAGTGCATTTCAGTTTTGGGGCAGGCGATAACGGCGAGACGGCTACGTATGGGC
>CAZMIS010000508.1:0-3114 GCA_964566325.1 uncultured Anaerolineales bacterium | reverse complement strand
GTCTGGCCTTCGCCCCAGGCCTTCGCGTTGCGGGCCGCGCGGCCCGCAACGCGAAGAAATGTGATATCAGACACGATACCTCACCCCGCCTTTGTCTGTTTGACTGCGTGGCCCTTGGCGGTTATAATCCGCTCTCAGACCTCTCTGTGCTGTTTTGAACAGTGACACGCTGCACATTTCGAACCTGCCGCAGTCCTCGACTCAAGGAGGTGCACGCGAATGTCCGAAGATTCCCTTGGGCATGGCGACGAAATAGGCCGGCGGAAGTTCTTCACCGGTATCATAGGCGTCGTAGCTGGCGCGGTGACTGCTATGCTGGGTCTCCCGGCCATCGGCTACCTGGTTTCGCCCGGCGTGAAGCGGCAGAACGAAGATGCGTGGCTGACCCTCGGCCCCGTCAGCTTGCTCCAGCCCGGCGTGCCCACCGGATTTCCCTTCTCCCGACGCATCCAGGATGGCTGGGTCGAATCGAGCCAGACCGGCGTCGCATTCGCAGTCAGCGACGATGGCGTCAATGTCAAGGTCTTCTCCAATGCCTGCACGCATCTGTCCTGCCGCGTGACCTGGAGCCCCGAGCGAAACGGTTTCTTCTGCCCCTGCCATGATGGCCTGTTTGGGCTCAACGGAGAGGTTCTTGCCGGGCCGCCGCCGAGACCTCTGGACCAGTTCGAGACTAGGATCGAGAACGGTCAGATCTCGATCCTACTGGAGGCGTAACCGTGGCTCAGAGTCCCATACCTGGTCGGAGCCGAACTCAGGCAGTCTTCGACTGGCTTGACGAGCGGGCCGGGTTGACCACGATCTGGAAGACCGTCTTCGCCCGAGCAGTGCCTGAGACGAACTGGTTCTATACGCTGGGCAGCGCCAGCACCATTTTGGCGATGCTGCAGGGCGTGACCGGCATGTTGCTCACCATCTACTACGTGCCTTCGCCCGACCATGCGTACGAGAGCATCCAGTACATCATGAACGATGTCACGTTCGGGTGGCTCATACGCGGCATGCACCACTGGGGCGCCACCCTGATGGTGGCGGTCGTCTTCCTCCATATGTTGAAATGCTTCTTCGTGGGCGCCTACAAGTGGCCGCGCGAGCTCACGTGGATCACCGGCGCGCTGCTGCTCCTGATCGTGATGGTGCTGGGATTCTCAGGCTACCTGCTCCCCTGGAACCAGAAGGCGTACTGGGCGACTGCGGTGGGAACGAGCATCTTCGGGGCGGTGCCCGGGGTTGGTCCTCTGCTGATGTCAATCGCACGCGGGGGCCAGGAGATCGGCGCGATCACTCTTGCGCGCTTCTACGGGTTACATATCTGGTGGATGCCCATTGCGCTCCTCGGCCTGATGGGAGTGCATCTCTACCTGATCATTCGTATCGGCATTACGCACCCGCCAGAGCGGGACGAGTAGCGGCCAAGGACGGCTCCAATGAAAGATGCTGACAAGCAGGAGTACCTGAAACGGTACAAGGCGAAGAAGGCTGCGGGCGAGCTGTTCTTTCCGGATTCCATCGCGAAAGACGCCATCGTCTCCCTCCTCCTCTTCGTCCTCCTGATCGGGCTGGCCGTGTTCGTCGGGGTTCCCAACGAGCCGCCGGCCGATCCCACGGACTCATCCTATGTTCCGCGGCCCGAGTGGTACTTCATGTGGACGTTCCAGCTGCTGAAGTACTTCCCCGGGCAACTGGAAGGGGTCGCCATCATCGGCCTGGGCCTGGCCATTGCGGTCGGGCTCTTCGGCCTGCCATTTCTCGATCGGAACCCCAAGCGGCACCCCCTGAACCGGAAGGTTGGGTCGGTCGTGATGGTGGCTATCGTGGCCGGCATGGTGTTCCTCACGATCCAGGCCGTGGCCACGACGCCGCCACAGGCAGAAGCTGCCGATGTGGGAGGCGACCTCGCGGCCAGGGTCGAGGCGGGCGGCGCCATCTATGAGGAATATTGCGCCGAGTGTCACGGCCCGGACGGCGAGGGGGCTGAGTTGCCGGATCAGCCGGGCGAGTACACGAACCCACTGAACGACGAACCGTTCCTGATCACGCATCCCAACGACTCTCTCTTCAACGTCATCGACTACGGTTGGGAGACGTTGGGAATGCCGCCGTTCGGCCTGCGCTACGGCGGCGGGCTGACTGACCCGGAGATCAGGGCAGTCGTCGACTTCCTGAAAGCCTGGTACGTGCCGCCCGAGGAAGGCGCGGACCAGGTGCTCGATCCCAACACGATCGAGACGGTCGGCTTCGCCCAGCACGTCAAGCCCATCTTCGATAAGCGCTGCCTCAGCTGTCACGGCAAACGCGTCAAGGGCGGATACAGCGTCGCCGACTACGAATCGGTCATGACATCAGGCGATAATCCGCCGGTCATCACCCCGGGCGACGCGGCCAACAGCATCCTGGCGCAGATGCTCAACGGCATCGAGACACCGGCCGGCGGCCAGATGCCGCCCGGGCGGGCGCTTCCGGCCCAGCAGATCCAGCTGATCGAGAAGTGGATCAACCAGGGAGCACTGAACAACTAACGAGGACACTATGAGCAGACTCGCACGTGTATCCCTTCCGCAAGCACTGGCCTATCGTGGTGGTCAGCCGATGATCGCCTGGCTTCTGCACCGTGTGAGCGGCATCGGCATTGTGTTTTTCGTCTCGATGCATATTCTGGCGGCCTTCTTCCTGTACTCGGTCGAAGCGACCAGCTTCACCGGGGCGGTGTCCGAGGCGCTGACGGAATTCTACGAGGCACTGCCGATGCAGCTCTTCATGTTGTTCGCAGTGCTTTACCATGCGATCAACGGGCTGCGCATCGTGGTGTTGGACATGTTCCCCGGGCTGTGGAAGCACAACCGGGAGGCCATGTGGGTCCAGTGGGCCCTGTTCCTGCCCATGTTCCTGCTGCCAGCCGCATTGATGCTCATGCGCGTGAAGATCTGAGAGGCGCCGCCATGACAACACGTACTGCCAACATGGCCCGAGGTCGCTCGGGCAGCAAGTTCGAGACCGTGCTGTGGTTCTTCACGCGCGTGACCGGCGTCCTCTTTCTCCTTCTGGGCGCTTTCAACCTGGTCTACGCGAATCTGTCGGGCGGCTACGGCAACATGGACATGGCGGCCCAGATGC
>CAZMIS010000507.1:0-3115 GCA_964566325.1 uncultured Anaerolineales bacterium | reverse complement strand
TGTTTCCAGAAGAGGGTGCATGCCTGGAGGCTGGAGCACGGCCCGGAGAAGGAGGTCTTTTTCGCGCAGGTGCACCGGCCCGGGGAGTGGATCCAGGCCGACTGGATGCGGCTGGCGCCGCTGGGCATCACGATCGAGGGGGCCCCGGTGGGTGGATCGCTCTGCCACTGCGTGCTGCCGTACTCCAACTGGCAGTGGGCGACCCGGGGCGGGGAGGGCGAGTCGCTCCTTTCGCTGCAGACCGCGCTGGGCGCGGCGCTCTGGCGGCTGGGGGCGGTGCCCGGCGGGGTGCAGATCGACCACAGCTCGGCGGCGACCCGCCGGCTGCGGGGCCAGGGAGCGGGGCGCGGGTTCACCGAGGCGTTCCTGGCGATGTGCGGGCACTACGGGCTGGCGTCGCGCGCCATCAACCCCGACTCGCCCCACGAGAACGGCGACTGCGAGTCGATCCACGGCCACCTGCGGCGCCGGATCAACCAGCACCTGCTCTTGCGCGGCGGCCGCGATTTCGCCGACGGGGCCGAACTGGACGCGTTCCTGGCGGGGGTCTTCGAGGCGGCCAACGCGCGCGCGGCGGTTGCCGCGAGGCTGGCCGAGGAGATGGCCGCCATGCGGGCGCTGCCCCCGGCGATGCTGCCCGACTACCAGGAGCTGGAGTGCACCGTGAGCCGGGAGAGCACCATCCGGGTCAAGAACGCCGTCTACTCGGTGCCGGCGCGGCTGGTCGGGGCGCGGGTCAGGGTGCGGGTCGGGGAGAGGACCATCTCGGTCCATCACGGCGGCGCCAGGCTCTTCGAGACCGAGCGGCTGCGCGCCGCCGGGGCCGCGCGCATCGAGTGGCGCCACATGATCGGCCACCTGGCGCGCAAGCCCGGCGCCTTCGCCCGCTGGCGCCACCGGGAGGCGATGTTTCCCTCCCCGGTGTTCCGGGCCTGCTACGACAGCCTGGAGACCCGCCGCGGCCCCGGGGCCGCGGACCGCGAGTACCTCCGGGTGCTGAAGTTCGCCGCCGAGCGCGGCGCGGAGCTCGTCGAGACGGTGCTGGAGGAACTGCTCGGCGCCCCGCCGTGGCGATATCCCGCCAATGGCTTCGGGCTCGCCGAGGTGCAGGAGCATCTCGGCTGGCACCGGGAGATGGCCGAGGCGGCCCGGCAGGGCCAGCGGCCGCTGGAGCCGGACCTGGGCGAATACGACGGCCTGCTGGCCGCCGCAGACGGGGGGCACGACAATGGCTTCTGATGACAGGCACGATCCGCTCGCGATGCTGCTGCGACAATTCTTCCTCTCGACGATGGCCGGGGGCTGCGCCGAATACATCGCCAGGGCCGAGGCCGGCAACTGGGGCTACCGCCGCTTCCTGCTGGAACTCTGCGAGCTCGAGGCGGCCCACAGGCTCCAGAGCCGCATCGGCCGCTACCTGAAGGAATCCTGCCTGCCGCCGGGCAAGACGCTGGCCACCCTCGATGAGAAACTCCTGCCGGAGAAGATCCGGCGGCGGCTGCCCACCCTCCTGGACGGGGACTTCGTCGGGCGCGCCGAGAACCTGTTGTGCTTCGGGTTGCCGGGCAGGGGCAAGACGCACTTCCTGGCCGCGCTGGGCAGGGAGCTGATCCTGCGCCACCACAGGCGGGTGCTCTTCGTGCCGACCTTCAAGCTGGTGGGCCGGCTGCTGGCCGCCAAGCGCGACGGGCGGCTGGAGTCGGCCCTGCGGCGGCTGGAGATCTTCGACGCGGTCATCCTCGACGACATCGGCTACGTCCAGCAGGCCCGCGAGGAGATGGAGGTGCTCTTCACCTTCCTGGCCGAGTGCTACGAGCGACGCAGCGTCATGATCAGCTCCAACCTGGTATTCTCCCAGTGGGACCAGATCTTCAAGGACCCGATGACCACCATGGCCGCCATCGACCGGCTGGTGCACCACTCCACCATCCTGGAGTTTGGCGGCGAAAGCCATCGCGCCCGAAAGGCCAAGGATACCAGCGACACAAAGCCCAAGGGCTGAGCCCCCCTACCGGGCCCCGCCCCGCCTGCGGCGCTCCGCTGCGCCTGACGCCGGCTCCCGCCGGCCTCAGGCTCCGCTACGCGCCGCAGGTCTTCCCCGGTCCAAAGGCCCAAAACCCTCCCATCCCTCCGTGCCCCGATAGTGTTCGCCGTGCCCAATTCTAATGTTCGCCGAACTCAGAGGTAGTGTGCGCTTGACAATCGCGCCCGAAAGGCCAAGGACAAGGTCGCCACCGATACCAAACCCAAGGGCTGATCCACGCCCCGGGTCAGTCTGCCGCGCCCGCGGCGCTCCGCTGCGCCCGCCGCCGGCTCACGCCGGCGCCGGGCTTCGCTGCGCGCCGCGGGCCACTCCCCGGTCACGCGCACGCCAAACCCTCCCCCTTCACCCCCGTCCGATAGTTGTCACCGTGCACAATTCTAGTTGTCGCCAAGGGCAAAACTAGTTGTCGCTTGACAACCGTTGGGAGAGGCGCGCGCTGCGGGCGATGATGGAGGGCCTGGGCCAGGGGAAACCGGGGCGCCCGCCGAGGCGGGCCGACCCCGGGACGCGGGCGCTGCGGGAGAAGATCGCCCGGCTGGAGGCGCGCCTGTCGGTGGCGGAACAGACCGCGGAGGTCCGCGCGATCCTGCTGGACATGCGCCGGGCGCAGGGCAGGCGCGGGACTAAAAAAAAGAAGAGCAGATAACCCGGGTGCTTGGCATGAGCGAGATGATCCAGCGGCAGGGCGGGCTCAACGGGCGGCAGCTCTGCCGCTGCCTGGGTCTGCCGCATGCCACCCTGGCGCGCTGGCGGGGGCGGGCCGAGCGCGGCCTGCCCCTGCTGGCGCGGCCGGGGCCCAAGAAACTCGGGCCGCTGCCCTTCGACCAGATCCGGCGCGACATCGATGCGCTCCGCCACCGCCGGAAGCGCTCGGCCGGGGCCACCGAGCTATATCGCCGCCACCGCGACTCCATCTCGCGCCGCGCCCTGGCCGCGCTGGTCGCCGCGGAGCGGGAGAGGCGCAACGGCCGCCGCCGCCAGAACGTCAGGCACGTCAGGTGGAAGGAGCCCAACCTCGCGTGGGCCATCGACGCCACCGAGTACGGCCC
This sequence comes from uncultured Anaerolineales bacterium, assembly GCA_964566325.1. GTDB lineage: Bacteria > Chloroflexota > Anaerolineae > CG2-30-64-16 > CG2-30-64-16 > JALOOB01. Next base: position 22 of record CAZMIS010000507.1, on the reverse strand, counting down.
CGACGGGGCCGGGCGCACACTC
>CAZMIS010000506.1:0-3117 GCA_964566325.1 uncultured Anaerolineales bacterium | reverse complement strand
TTCCAGGGCAAAGGTCATGCCTGCCCTGAGCTTCGGCCCGCGGCCGGCGCCCGCCGGCACGTAGTTCAGCACGTTGGGCTCCTCGTGCATCTGGCGTCCCACACCATGTCCCGTGTACTCACGGACCACGTGGAAGCCGCGCTCCACCACGTACGCTTCGACAGCCCGCGAGACGTCGGACAGGAAGTTGCCCGCACGCGCCTGCGCGATGCCTGCCCACAGGCTGCCCTCGGTGGCTGCCATCAACGACTCGGCCTCGGCGTCTATGCTGCCCACAGCGTAGGTCCACGCCGAATCACCGACCCACCCTTTGTAGGTGGCGCCCACATCGATGCTGATGATGTCCCCCGGCTCGAGCCATCGCTCGGCGCTCGGGATGCCATGCACCAGCTCCTCGTTGATCGAGGCGCAGATACTCGCCGGGTAGTCGTTCTTCCCCGTGTGCGGATATCCCAGGAACGTCGGGATGGCGTCGTGCTGCCGGATGATTGCCTCAGCTCGGGCATCCAACTCGGCCGTCGTGACGCCGGGCCGCACCATCTCACGCATGGCCTCATGCACCCTGGCCACGATCCTGCCCGCCTCCCGCATCAGCGCGATCTCTGATCGGCTCTTCAAGATGATCATCGATTTGCCTGCGTTATGCTCGGGCTGACACGATCGACAGCAGGTCGGACTGCACCTGCTCCATCGGGCGATCGCCATCCAGGCCGGCCAACAGCCGGTTGGCGTAGTAGTAGCCGATCAGCGGCGCCGTCTGCTTGTAGTAGACGAACAGCCGGTTCCGCACCGTCTCAGGGTCGTCGTCCGTGCGCCGGTACAGCTCGCCGCCGCACTTGTCGCACCGTCCCTCGACCTGGGACGGGCTGAATTCGACGTGATACATCGCCTGGCAGTCCCGGCAGACTCGCCGGCCGGCCAGCCGCTGGATCACCGCCTCATCGCGCACTTCAAGAAGGGGCGCCACGCTGATCCGCAGGCCCTTGCTTTCGAGCGCCTTGTCGAGCGCATCGGCCTGGGCCAGCGTGCGCGGGAACCCGTCCAACACGACGCCCTGCGCTGCATCGGGCCGGCTCAGCCGCTCCATGACCATGTTGATGGTCACGTCGTCGGGGACGAGCTCGCCCTTATCCATGTACTGCCTGGCCAGCATGCCAAGCGCCGTCTGGTTCTTGAGGTTCTCCCGGAAGATATCGCCGGAAGAGACCTGCGGCAGGCCCAGGGCCTCAGAGAGCAGACGCGCCTGAGTGCCCTTGCCGGCGCCCGGTGCTCCGAGCATGACAATGAACAACGGCTTAGCTTGATCGGCCATATCTGCCCCTTTTTCGCAACTGCGGGGGTGTCCGCAGGACCCTGAAGGTGAACCCCTCAGCGGCCACAGCCACCCCAGCAGCAATCCCACTACTTCCGGATGAAGCCTTCGTAGTGACGCATCAACAACTGCGCCTCGAGCTGCTTCATCGTGTCGAGCACCACGCCGACGACGATCAGCAGGCCCGTGCTCGAGATGAGCAGCGTGCCGCTCACCGCGCCACTGGCGCCGCCGCCACCGAACAACAGGTGGACCAACCACGGCAGGATCGCCACAAAGCCCAGGAACAGGGCGCCCACCAGGGTGATGCGTGAGAGCACCGTGTTCAGGTACTTCTCGGTGTTCAGCCCCGGACGAATGCCCGGGATGAAACCGCCCTGGCGCTGCAGCGTCTCGGGCAGATTCTGCTGCCGGAAGATCACATCCGTATAGAAATACGTGAATGCGATGACCAGCAGGAAGTACATGATCCAGTACCACCCGTTTTGCGGCGTGAAGAAGTTGTAGAAGAAGGTCGACACATTCCTCACGAACGCAGATCCGGAGTTCACGAAGTAACTCGCAATGGTGCTGGGAAAGATCAGCATGGACGATGCAAAGATCAGCGGGATCATGCCTGCTGAGTTCACACGCATCGGCACATGCGTGCTCTGCCCACCGACCACCATCAGCTTATTCCCTCGCATGGCGCGCACTCGCTTGCCATATTGCACCGGAATGCGGCGCTGCCCCTCCTGCACGACGACAATCACCGCAACAGTCAGGATCGTCACCAGGATGAAGACGAGCAACTGCCCGATGCCGCCCTGGACCGTCGTCTGCACGATGTTCTGGGGCATCGCAGCGATGATGCCGCCGAAGATGATGATCGAGACGCCGTTGCCGATGCCCTGTTGGGTAATCAGCTGGCCCAACCACATCGCCAGCATGGTGCCCGCGGTCAGTGAGATCAGGATCGTCACGGTCTGGAGCGGGAAGTTCGCAAAACCGAACTTGGTCAGCACTGGGCCGGACCCACCGCTCGACTGGGCCAACAACGACGACTGGCCGAACGCCTGCAGCAATGCCAGCGGGATGGTGAGCCAGTTGGTGTACTGGTTGAGCCGGTTACGACCGGACTCGCCTTCCTTCTGCAGCTCCTGCCACGCCGGGACGATCGGAATCAGCAGCTGAACGATAATCGATGCCGTGATGTAGGGATACACCCCCATCGCCATCACCGAGAAGTTCTGCAGCGCCCCGCCCGAAAGCAAGTTGAGCAGGCCAAGCAACTGATTCGAGCCGAAAAGCGTGCTCAGCGCTGCACGGTCGACACCCGGAATCGGGATGTGCGACATCAAGCGGTAGATCACCAGGATTCCCAGGGTGACCAACAGCTTGCGGCGCAGATCAGGCAGCCGGAACGCGTTACGAACGGCTTCAAGCATCGTACTCTCTCCGTTGGGACAGACCTCGCCAGTCTGTCCCACATGGCCTTATTCCAGGGTCAATTCCTGAACGGTCCCACCCGCCGCTTCGATCTTCTGGCGGGCGGAGTCTGAGAACTTGTGCGCTCGAACCGTGATGGCGACCGTCAGATCGCCTTCACCCAGAACCTTGACAGGCCCAGGGCCCTTGATCACGCCGGCAGCCGCCATCAGTTCCGGATCCACCTCTGCGCCCGCAGGAAACACGTTCAGGCGCGCGACGTTCACCGGGGCGTACTCGACGCGCCACAGGTTCTTGAACCCACCCAGGTGGGGCAGGCGCCGCACGAGCGGCAGCTGGCCACCCTCGAAGTACGGGCGCTTCGTGCCGCCGGAGCG
>CAZMIS010000505.1:0-3134 GCA_964566325.1 uncultured Anaerolineales bacterium | reverse complement strand
AGATGGAACGCTACCAGCAATGCCAGAGCTGCCACCAGGAGCAGTATCAGGATTCGCTCGACAGTAACCATGCGCGCGCCCTGGCGGCCGGCAATCGCAATGCCGCGATCTGCACCGACTGCCACGGTGCTCACAATGTCACGCGGGCCAGCGAACCGAGACAGAAGATCTCGCACACCTGCGAGACCTGCCACAGCGCCATCTACGATCAGTACGCCACCAGCATCCACGGCGCCGCCTTGCTGGAGAGCAGCAACCCGGACGTGCCTACGTGCACGGACTGCCACGGCGCACACACCCAGGAAGATCCCAACACAGCTGCGTTTCGCCTGAAGTCGCCGAACATCTGTGGCGACTGCCACGGGGATGCGGCCCTGATGCAGAAATACGGCATCTCGACGGAGGTGTTCAACACCTACGTGGCCGACTTCCACGGCACGACGGTCACGCTGTTCGAACGCCAGCACCCGGATCAACCCACCAATAAGGCCGTCTGCACCGACTGCCATGGAGTTCACAACATCCTGGAAGTCACCAACGCCAACGCGCAGGTGGTGAAGGAAAACCTGCTCCACACGTGCCAGCGCTGCCACCCGGACGCAACCGCCAACTTCCCGGACAGCTGGGTCGGCCACTTCGCGCCCAGCCCGACCACGCAGCCGTTGGTCTACTACATCAACCTGTTCTACAAGATTCTCATCCCGGCAGTCATCGGCAGCATGCTGCTGTTCGTGGGACTGGACGCGGTCAGCCGCATCATGCGCCGCATACGGCGAAAGGGGGCGTGAGCAATGGCAGATCCAAAGCCGGCCGCGAAGCACGCTCACGGAACCTATCACGAGCGATTTACGCTGTCCCAGCGCATCGAACACATCGTCCTGATCGTCTCGTTCACGACCCTGGGCGTTACGGGCCTGATCCAGAAATTCGTGGGCAACGGGCTTGCCGAAGGGCTGATCGCGCTGCTGGGCGGCATCGAGATCGTGCGTATCATCCACCGCATCGCGGCCATCATCCTGGCCGTGCAGAGCGTCTACCACGTGCTGGTGCTCGGCCACAAGATCTGGGTGCGCCGGATTCGCATGACGATGCTGCCGGGCCTCAAGGATCTCACGGACGCGATCGATGTCGTGCGCTATAACCTGGGGCTGTCGCGCGAACATCCCCGGATGCCGCGCTACAACTTCGGGGAGAAGGTCGAGTACTGGGCGATGGTCTGGGGCACCATCATCATGGGCATCACCGGCTTCATGCTGTGGAACCCCATCGCCACTGCGAAGTTCCTGCCCGGCAACATCATTCCGGCTGCGAAGGCTGCACACGGCGCCGAAGCCGTCCTGGCCGTGCTGGCCATCATCATCTGGCACTTCTACAACGTGCACGTCAAGATGCTCAACAAGAGCATGTTTACGGGCAAGATGGCCCATCACCAGATGGAGGAAGAGCACGGGCAGGAGCTGGAGGAACGTCTGGCGGGCCACGCGCATCGGATCGCGGACCCGGTCGGCCTCCGCCGCCGTGAGCGCATCTACCTGCCCGTTGCAGTCACTGCGGGCGTTCTGCTGACGGCCGGCCTGTTGTGGTTCGCCACGTTCGAAGAGACCGCCATCGCGACGATTCCCGTCCAGCCTACCCAGGTGCCGGTCTTCTCACCTCTGCAGCCCACGCCTGAGGCGACCGATCTGACCCAGGTGGCCGCATCGCTCGTCCCGCATGCCATCGAGGGGCGGGAAGCGTGTGACACCTGCCACGGTCCCCAGGGGACGAGCCCGTACCCGAGCGACCACGTGGGACGGCCCAACGAGTCGTGCACGGTGTGCCATCTGCCCGGGCCGACCCCTGAGCCCGGCGCACAGACGGAGCCCGGCGGACCCGGCGCGATCCCGGCCAATCATGACCTGACCAGCGACACGTACAAGAACTGCGAGATGTGCCACGGGCTGGACAAGATGAAGCCGTTCCCGGAGAACCACACGGCGTTCGGCCCCGAGACGTGCACCGGCTGTCATCAGCCGGCCGAGGCTGCCGCACCTGCAGAAGGTGAGCCGGCGGCTGAGCCCGGCGGGCCCGGCGCGATCCCGGCCAATCATGACCTGACCAGCGACACGTACAAGAACTGCGAGATGTGCCACGGGCTGGACAAGATGAAGCCGTTCCCGGAGAACCACACGGCGTTCGGCCCCGAGACGTGCACCGGCTGTCACCAGCCTGCCTCGGCAGGCGCTCCCGCAGAGGGTGGGGCCGCAGCCCCTGCCGAATCCGGCGCGGCTGCAAGCGGGCCGATCGCGCTCCCGGCCAATCATGACCTGACCAGCGACACGTACAAGGCCTGCGATACGTGCCACGGGCTGGATAAGATGAAGCCGTTCCCGGAGAACCACGTGTCGTTCAGCCTGGAAACGTGCACCGGCTGTCACCGTCCGGCTGAGTGAGCCGCACCGTAAGATTCGCCGTCACCTGACAACAAAAGCCCACCGGCATCCAGGCGGATCCGGTGGGCTCTTTTTCGCTCAGAACAGACCAGGCGCAGGTGCGCTCGGCGCACCCGGCACGCCCGGAGCCTGCCTATGGCACGATCACCGTCCGGACTTCGCCACCCCACCGCTCCAACGCATCCAGGGTTTCGTTGATGGCCGCGGCCTCCAGGGGCACGGTTCGTGTGACGACGTGCGACAGGTCAAGCACCCCGCGGCGCGCGAAATCCAACAACAGCGGGAACTCCTGCAGCAGGTGGTCCGACACGCCGACGATCTCCGCCTCACGGCCGATCACCTCGTTGTATGAATCCACCTCAAACGGCATGCGCGTGATGCCGGCGAGCGCGGCACGGCCCTGCACGCCGAGCACCTGCACCGCCTGGCGCATCGTGACCGGCAGGCCGATGAGCTCCACTGCCACGTCGACGCCCTTGCCGTTGGTCAGCTGGCGGATCAACTCGACCGGGTCCGCGTCCCCTGCGTGCACCGGGATCGCGCCGAACCTGGCGGCCAGCACCAGCTTGTCCCGGTTGATGTCCACAGCGTACACCTCGGACGCACCCAGGCCCCGGGCCAGCTGAATCGCGGACATGCCCAGCCCGCCCGCGCCGAACACGGCCACCCGTTCGCCGGGCTGCAGCCGCGCCTTGCGCAGGG
>CAZMIS010000504.1:0-3135 GCA_964566325.1 uncultured Anaerolineales bacterium | reverse complement strand
GCTAAATGCTGCCACAGTGGCAATATCCTGCTTGCTCGCAAGATATCCTGTTAATAGGAACCCAAGTACTCCCTCCCTGATACCCAGGCCCCCGGGCGCGATCAAAGCAATGATGCCAAGCGCCGCTGCCAGGGCAAAGGAGAAGCCCAGCATTGAGTTATCCAGGCCCGGGACAATGCTCCTGGCCATCAGGAAGAACCCGATGCACCAACACAGCCAGGCCAGGGCACTGGCCAGAATGAAAGGCAAGGACATAGAACTGATGATCGGCTTGACCCATCTGTCGACAAACCGGTTTCTTTCGAATACGGGCAGGCTCAGAATCTGGCTTTTGAACTTAATGGCAAGCGCAACGCTGGTGAGTATCGTGATGTAGAATAACAGCAGAAAGGGCAGGGACACTCTGCCCTGCAGGCTCGCAACGCCTACGGTCAAAGCTATTGCGATGCCCAGGATCTGTCCCAAAGTCGATATATAGGTCACATTCGCAAGCGGCTTGCCGGTTGTGGAAGCCACCCGGCCGCTTGCTCCCGCGATCAGCCAAACCTTCCCCGGGATGTATTTTCCCAGGGTTGAAATGCCAAGGGACAGAACAGCCTCCCGGTAGGAGATGCTGATCCCATTCGTGCGGAGTACCATCTGCCAGCCCTTGCAACTGAACAGGTGGCCCAGAATCGCCAGCAAGATCGAGGCTGCGGCAAATGGCCAGTTGATGCTGTCCGGTACATAAAGCAGTTCATTCCTAACCAAATACCTGACCAGGAAGATCACAGATACAATCACCAGAGAATACGTGGCGATGTTAATATACATTCTCGTTTTACTTTGCATCATGAAAGTCTATCGATTCAGTGCGCGTGCTGCCGGTTCGCTGGTTGGGGCTCAGGTTTATGCGATCCTCTTGCCAAGCAGGATCATTTTCTTGGCTGCATTGATCACTACGTCTCCGGCAAGCTGCATGGTCCAGGTAAGCATGTTATCGCTCCACCTGTTGGGATGGAGCAGAAGTTGAATTTTGAGGTCAGTGCTCGCCAGGTAGCTTGCCAGCCCTCGCGTCCCTCCATCAATATGAGGTAGCGAAGTACCTCGTACTGAGTCCCAAATGACCAGCCTGTCAGAATTCCAGTTTCTCCCTGATTCAGACACATACACGTATTTAAAGTGATCCACCGATCTATAGGGTTCTCCGATCAGGCTGAAATCACCCAGTTGAAACTTATCGAAGATCAGCCGATTGTCCCATTGCGAGAGGGGCCGTCCGTGCATGGCGGCTGTTTTGACTTCTCCCAGCTCACGCAGCCGCTTCAAGTCCATCAGCATCAGTTTCCGGGCCCTGGCAAAATCACCGCGAGCGTCGGCCAGCCGTTCATAATGGTAACCGATCTCGTGCCCAAGGTCTGCTACCTGCTTAATAATTCTGCGGTTGAACACCCAAGGTTTGCAGCGGAAGTAATAACTGCCGAAAACACCCAGTTTTACCTCCAGATTCGCCATAGTCAGAGCCTGTCCCGGGTTCCTATCCACGTCATGCCTAAGCAGTACAACTCTCTTCATCTGATCGAAGTGGTCCGGGTTTTCCAGATAGTGGTCCAAGCGAACGAAGCTGTATCCGCTGTCTTTAAGCGTTGCCAGCAGGTGTTTGTATCTTTTCGCTGTAAAATCCATTATGCATGCGACTCCGGGCCTTTGGTTCGGGTATCATGCAGAGTGATCACTTGTACAGCCTTTCGTTGTCCTGGATATCCATCCACATGGCAAACAGTAAGGACTGAGAAGCGCTTACGAACAGGAACATGAACATCAGCGCGTTCAGAACAGGTTTTTCTCCGCTGATGTAACCGGTGATGTATTCTAAGATTCTCACGGCAAAAGGGATGCAGAGCAAAAACAGGACCACAGAAAGGTTGTAAAGTATGAACAGAGGGTGAAAGTCGTTGATGAAATACTTGGTCCAGATCCTCTTGACGAAGGATTTGAAGAGCAGCCAGGATATCCGGGGAACGACCGTGTGCACCTTCATCTTGGAGTTTTCGCCAATCCTGTAAACCGGTTTGATGGGTATCTCCCTTATCGAACAACCTGCTATGTTGAGTTTTACCAGCATGTCGTTGGGCATTCCATAGCGGGGATAGATGTCATAGAGCTTAATTGAATTCAAGGCTGAGTTTGAAATAGCTGTATATCCAGTCTGGGTGTCTGAAACACGCCAGTAGCCGGAAGCCGCTTTGGTCATCAAGGACAGTACGGAATTACCGAAAAACCTTGTTTTTGGTATGAATACCCGGGCACTGCCATGGGAGAGCCGGTTACCTTTCACATAATCCACCCCGTCATTCACCACCGGGCTGCAGATATCGTGCAACTCACTGGGATCCATTTGCGCGTCGCCCGCCATCACTGCCGTACAGTCTATATGATGGTCCTTGCACCATTTATAGCCTCTGGCTATGGTTTGGCCCACCCCGGCATTTTTGTCATTGCGGATCACAACGATCCTTGTATCCGGTTCTTCGTGAACGATTGTGGACGGCGTAAACCATGCCATCTCTTCTCTGTTCATTCTTTCTAATACTTTTTCCGCCTCGTTGTGAAAGCTGCTTGCTATTGCCTTTTTTTTCTCAAGAGGCCGACCTGCAATATTATCCCCATTGTAATACTTGGCCAAGGCAGCCTGTGTCCCGTCTGTCGATTTATCATCCACAACTACGATCCGATCAACAAAATCAGGCATGGTTTCGATTACGATGCCGATTTGCGATTCTTCGTTAAAAGCGGGAACGACAACTGCTATAGTTTTATTGTCTATCATAATTTGCCTGTATGTACATAACACTCATCTGATAAGCGTCTCGCAAATAAATCTTCTCTGATGGTGTGAACATCCGCAGATTTTTCATTTGTGATAATTCCTTATGAACTCTTCCACCTCCGGCAACCCGCCCTGGAAGACAAGGTAACCGTTGTAGGGTTCGCCCGGAGTGATATCTCCGGCGATGGGGGTCAGCATCAGTTCGCGCACTTTTTCCGGTTCAGAGTGCTGTCCCAAAGCCCAGCCCAGCTTGATGTAGGCGACTTCCGGCAGCAGGTTTTCACCGGGGACAATGCCCATGCTCATCAGGAAAAAGTGCGCGAACT
>CAZMIS010000503.1:0-3160 GCA_964566325.1 uncultured Anaerolineales bacterium | reverse complement strand
ATTTATGCGGCTATGGCCTTGCAGGTTCCCTGCGGCGGGTCATCTCGAACAGGGCGCGCTTGCCGCCACCTGAGGGGAGGTTGTGGTAGATCGCGATCCTCATGCGGACCCCTGTGTAGAAGAAACGTGCGGTGCAGCCCCCTGCACGATACCGTCCAGAATTGTGGCGAGCTTACCCGCCAGAGCAACGCGGCTGAACCCATTGATCGCTTCTGAATCGGGTTGAAAGTGCTCCCGCACGAAGCGCGCATAGTCTACCAGGATTTGTCTCAGCGCAGAACGGATGGCGGGTTGGTCGCTCGGGTCCAACCCACATCCGATGCCTGTGGCGGCGATCACCTCTCGAGCAGCCGCGGGCACAAGGGCCAGAACGGGACGTTTGATCGCCATGTATTCATACGTCTTTCCGGGCACCAATTGTGTTTGATCTGATCGCAGCGCAATCAGCAGAAGGTGGGCAGAGCGCATCATCTCCAGCGCCTTCGCATGGGATACACGTTCAGTCTGAATGGTGCAAAGACTCCCGATGGATGAGCCAACGACCTCCGCTTGTGTGGCAGGGCTCATGTAGCCTGTGAACTGGAGGCTGAGTCCGGACAGATCATGCCCATCGGCTTGAAGATCGGATAGTGCCCGGAGTAGTGGTGTCAGGGCGCCGTCATAGACGCTGCCCATGTGGACCACGCAGATCGGGCGAGGGTTGTCTGGAATTGCATGTTGCGGCGTGGCTTCGGCCCGGAAATCCTCCGGGTCCCATCCATTCGTTACCACGTGAACTTCTCGCCCGGAAGTATCGCTGCCAAGCCAACCGCGAATACCCTGTGCGAGACTCCCGGTGGTTGTGGTGATCGCGCGGGCCCTGGCGGGCAAATGCCGCTCAAGCCGCCGATCGACGTGCCGTCTCCAGCCGGCACCTTGATACACGGCGCTATCTTCAGTCCACGGGTCCCGGAAGTCCGCAAGCCAGGGAATGCCCGTCAGCCGCTGCAACACGGCGCCCACGATCAGGCTTGACCACGGAGCGGAGGTCGTCAGAATGGCGTCGATCCTATCTCGCTCGATCAGGCGTCGCGCCAGCGGTATCACGCTTAGGGCCCAGTAGATGGCTCCGTCGACAGGCGGATTCTGCACGAGATATCCCGGCGCCAACAGGGCCCGTCTTAGCTTCACCGCGGGAGACTGACGTACGGCGGGCGCTGCGATCGCCGAGTCTTGTGGAGGACCTAGCACTTTGCCATCCCGTCTGTTCCCGCGCCAACCAACCGCGCCGGCCAAACAATCGACCGGTTTGGGCTGAGGCGTTGGTGGACGGTGCACCGTGACCGAAGGCGGGATCTCAGCTACCAGGCCTGCATCCCAACCCTGGTCATTGAAGGGGACATTTGTGCTGATCACCGTGGGCAGCCACCCGAACTCAGGCAGATACTTGACGAACTTCAGCGGCCGCTGCACCACTCCCGCCGATCGGCGGAAAGTAATATGCGATTATGAGAAGGCGCTTCATGGCCGGGCGCTCCCTGCGGCGCCTGCTGTGAACAACCTCAGCCACATTTGAGCGTGCAGAAAGGACCAGACGGTACTCCACGATTTCCAGGTCCAGTCGTCTTGGCTAAGGCGCTGCTCCACATAGTGCCTGAGGCGGTCTCCGTCCCACGCGGGGTTGTTCAGGAAGTCACTGCTGCTCACCGTGTCGCAGAGCCAGGAGCGCCACGGACCCTGCAGCCACTGGGAAACTGGCGAGGCGAAGCCGATCTTGTCCCGCCGGTCAAGAACCGCGCCGGGGACAATCCCCCGCATCGCGCGGCGCAGAATCAGCTTGCTGTAGCCGTACCCCAATAGGCTGGAGGATGGCAGCGAGAAGGCATAGGTCACCAGCCGCCAATCCATCAGCGGCATCCGGACCTCTACGCCGTGTGCCATCGATAGTCGGTCGTAGTTGCGCAGGATTTCCGGGAGCACAGTCTCGTGGAAGTCACGATAGTGTTGCCGCCGGAATAGCGAAGCAGAGTCAATCGGTGTGGCAGGCGTGGGCACAGCGGCGGGCAGGGCGGCTAGTTCCCCGGACAGCCACGACTCGCTGCCGCCGCCATCACATGAGCGCGGCGGAGGACCTAGCCGTAGGCCCACCCGGCGGCCCAATTTGCGCGTGTTGCGCAGCCAGGTGGAGGTGTCCCAGGCCAGCGCAGCGAGGTCTTCACGCGGCCCGGTGTCTGACGGGCTTCCCAGCATGCCGCGATAGATGCGCAGAAGGTCCAGGTAGCGCCTGGGCGAGCCGCGCAGGTTGCCTGCGTCGTAGAGCGCGGAGAGCACATAACCCGGATAGCCTGCCAGAAGTTCGTCGCCGCCATGCCCGTCCAGCGTGACGATTACTCCGTGCTCCCGCTGCCTTTCATACAGGAGCGAGAGCTGCGCAAGGGGCGCGATCTCGAGCTGTTCGATGTGGTAGATGGAACGCTCCACCCCTGCCAGTGCTTCTTCCGCCGTGATTGCCCGATGCACGGCACGGACGTCCGCCTGAGCAACCACGGTATCTGCATAGGCCTGCTCATCCACGGCGCTGCCCGGGAAGGTCGCGATAAAGGCTTGTTGCCAGTCGGCTGCCTGCCGCGTGTCGCCTTGCCGCGCCACGCGCGCCACAGTGCAGACGACCGAGCTGGAATCCAATCCGCCGCTGAGAGAAGTGCCGATGGGCACATCGCTTCGCATGCGGAGCCGGCAAGCGTCTTCGAACAACTCGCGAAAGCGAAGCGCTTGCTGTTCCAGGCCGAGCGGCGCCTCGACGAGGTGATCGAGCGTGTTCCACCACCGCACGGTCCTGAACTCCTCGCGCGTGGCCACTGCGAAGTGCCCCGGCCGTATGCGCTGAATGCCGCGAAGCAGGCACGCCTCGCCACCCTCCTGGCTGTGGTTTTCCAGCAGCTCGGCCTTGAAGACGGGCCAGTTGACCTCGGGGTGGAAACCGGGCAACGACAGAAAGGCTTTCATCTCCGATGCGAAGGCCAGCCGGTCCATCGTGCGCAGTACAAAGAGCGGCTTAATGCCGAACCGGTCGCGGGCCAGGAATAGAGTCTCCGTAGACCGGTCCCAGATGGCAAAGGCCCACATGCCGTTGAATCGCAGGAGGCAATCTGGTCCCCAAGCATGGTATGCCGCCAGGATG
>CAZMIS010000502.1:0-3160 GCA_964566325.1 uncultured Anaerolineales bacterium | reverse complement strand
AGCCGGCTCACAATACCATCTCAGAACTCATCTTGAGAATGAGCGAAAGATGAGTTGAAAATTGAAGATTGAAGATTACCGTTTGCCAGGTTGCAGGTTGAAGGTTGAAGGGTACAGGTTGCTGATCCCAGATCACCGGTCCCAGATCACCGGTCCCAGATCACCGGTCCCAGGTCCAGTATCCAGTATCCAGCATCCGGCATCCGGTGTCCGGCCCGCTTCCGCCGAACCTTCAACCTTCAACCTTCCAACCTTCAACCCGGAGAAGAAGAGGATCGTATGATCAACCCGAACGTCTTCATTCACCCGAGCGCCTACGTCGACGAACCGTGCGAAATCGGGGAGGGGACGAAGATCTGGCACTTCTGCCACGTCATGAAGAACGCGCGCCTCGGACGCGGGTGCAACCTCGGCCAGAACGTCTTCGTGGCCAATGAGGTGGTGATCGGCAACAACGTCAAGATCCAGAACAACGTGTCCGTGTATACGGGCGTCGAGCTGGAGGACGACGTGTTCTGCGGCCCGTCGTGCGTGTTCACCAACGTCATCAACCCGCGCTCGCAGATCGTCCGCCACAGCCAGTACCTGCGCACGCTCGTGCGCCGCGGGGCCACCATCGGCGCGAATGCGACGATCGTGTGCGGTGCGACGGTCGGCCGTTACGCGTTCATCGGGGCGGGCGCGGTGGTGCGCGGCGACGTCCCGGATTATGCCCTGATGGTCGGCGTGCCCGCGCGGCGCCGCGGCTGGATGAGCCGCCACGGCCATCGCCTGCCGCCCCCGGACGCGGACGGCATCATGCTGTGCCCGGAGACCGGCTGGCGCTACCAGGAGGTCGAACCGGGCGTGCTTCGCTGCCTGGATTGGCCCGAAGACAAAGAACTCGCATAGGGCGCAAGAGCAGCCCACTATTCCGCGTTGAAAGGACGCACAGTCGTGTACGAGCAACCCATCCCCCTGTTGGACCTGAAGGCGCAGTACGCGCCGATCCGCGAAGAGATCCGCGCGGCCATGGACCGCGTTTGCGATGCCCAGTACTTCATCGGCGGCCCCGAAGTGGAGGCCCTCGAGGGCGAGGTTGCCCGCTACTCGGCCGCCCAGTTCGCCATCGGCGTCACCTCAGGCACCGACGCGCTCATCGTCACGCTGATGGCCAGCGGCATTAAGCCGGGCGACGAGGTCATCACCACGCCGTACAGCTTCTTCGCCACCGCCGGCTGCATCGACCGTCTCGGCGCAGTGCCCGTCTTCGTCGACATCGATCCGCGCAGCTACAACATCGATCCCGCGCTCGTCGAAGCGGCGGTGACCGCGAAGACGCGCGCCATTATTCCCGTGCACCTCTACGGGCAGATGGCCGAGATGGATCCCATCATGGCGATCGCGGCGCGCCACAACCTGGTTGTGATCGAGGACGCGGCCCAGGCCATCGGCGCGGAGTACGGCGGGCGCCGCGCGGGCTCGATCGGCCACTTCGGCTGCTTCAGTTTCTTCCCCTCCAAGAACCTGGGCGCATTCGGCGATGGCGGCATGGTCACCGCAAGCGACGCGCACCTGGCGCACGTGGCCAGGCTGCTGCGCAATCACGGCGCGGAGCCCAAGTACTACCACAAGCTGGTGGGCGGCAACTTCCGTCTCGACGCGCTGCAGGCCGCGATCCTACGCATCAAGCTGCCCTACCTGGACGGCTGGACCGCGGGCCGCCAGCGCAACGCCGAGCGCTACCGGGCCCTCTTCGCTGCCGCCGGCCTGGTCGTCGATGGACCCGCGGCCGCGGGCCAGCATGGCATCGTGCTGCCCGCGGAGCTGCCGGCGCGGCGCCACATCTACAACCAGTTCGTGATCCGCACCGATCGCCGCGCCGCGGTCATGGCCGCACTGAAGGAGCGCAAGATCGGGCACGAGATCTATTACCCCGTCCCGCTGCATCTGCAGGAGTGCTTCACGGCGCTGGGCTACCGCCCCGGCAGCCTGCCCCATGCCGGGCTGGCGGCCAACGAGACGCTCGCGCTGCCCATCTACCCCGAGCTGACGGAGGAGATGCAGGCGGCGGTTGTGGATGCAGTGGCAGCTGCATACCATTGATAGTGATCGCATGAAAGTCCTCACGGTCGCCGGGGCAAGGCCGCAGTTCATCAAGGCTGCGGCCGTCAGCCGCGTCCTCCGCCAGGCCCACACTGAGGTGCTGGTTCATACCGGCCAGCACTACGATCGCGAGATGTCCGAACTCTTCTTCGAGGAGTTCGGCATGCCCCGGCCCGACCACTCGCTGGGCATCGGGTCGGGTAGCCACGGCTGGCAGACGGGACACATGCTGATCCGCCTGGAAGAGGTGCTGCTGGCCGAGCAGCCGGACTGGGTGCTGGTGTACGGCGACACGAACTCCACGCTGGCCGGTGCGCTCGCCGCGGCCAAGCTGGGGATGCGCGTGGCGCACGTGGAGGCCGGCCTGCGCAGCTTCAACCGCACCATGCCGGAGGAAATCAACCGCATCGTAGCGGATCATATCTGCGATGTGCTCCTGGCTCCCACGCTAAAAGCTGTGGCCAATGCCAGTGCGGAAGGATTAACCGATAAATGTCATCTGGTGGGCGATATCATGGTGGATAGCCTGGCCTTTGGGATTCGCAAAGCCCGCAGCCAATCCCCAATCGTGAATGAACTATCACTTCAGGGTGAAGATTATGCAGTTTTGACTCTGCATCGTCCCTACAATGTCGATGATCCCCAGAACCTCTTTCATATCCTTACCGGACTTGATGCTTTAGGCCGCAAGATTGTTTTCCCTGTGCATCCCCGCACCCGGAATGTCATCGCTAAAATGCCACAAAGCAGCTTTGCTAATATCATATGTATCGAACCCCTTGCCTACCTGGATTTCCTGATGCTGATGGACAATAGCGCTATGATCCTGTCCGATAGCGGCGGGATCCAGAAAGAGGCGTATATCCTCCAAAAACCTTGCGTGACCCTGCGCTCTGAAACGGAATGGGTGGAGACCGTGGAATCGGGATGGAATCTGTTATTGGATCCTTCCAGCCCAAGTTTTCCAGGTGCCATAGCGAGCTTCAAAGTGCCAGAAAATCATCCTGATATCTTTGGCAAGGATGTAGCTCAAGTGATACTACAAGTGATAGAGCAGGCATAGCGGGACAGAAGG
>CAZMIS010000501.1:0-3161 GCA_964566325.1 uncultured Anaerolineales bacterium | reverse complement strand
TCACACCCGACGGCGAGCCGATGCTGATCGACTTCGGCGGCGCGCGCCATCAGGTTGGCCAGCTCACGATGACGCTTCCCGACATTACACGGCCTGGTTACACACCCTTCGAGAGCTCCAAGTCCATTGCGGCGATCGATGAGATAGGGCCGTGGACGGACATCTACGCAACAGCCGCGCTTCTCTACCGACTGGTCACTAGCGAGACCCCAAAGGACTCCGCCGCCAGGATCGACGAACGCGCGCACTCCAACCGCGACCCGCAACCGTTGCTGTCAGATCGCAAGGACCTGCTGAAGGACTATCCGAAGGCTTGGCTCGCTGCGGTAGACAAGGGCCTCGCGCTGAAGCCTCAGGATAGGCCCCAATCCGCTGAAGCGTGGGCCGAAGAATTTCGCTTCGTCGGTGGACGCAGGAGCCGGCCGGGTCGTGGATCGCCTGGGAAGTTTCGTCGATTTGCCGAAGCAAAGTGGGCCATTCCCGTTGCTCTAGCGGTGGCCGCGCTCGTTACAGTGGTTGTTATGGTGCAATGGGGCCGCTTATCCAAATCGGCATCGGATGATTGGCAGACGGCTGAGCAGACGAACACGGTAGCCGGCTACCAGAAAT
The DNA here is from genome assembly GCA_964566325.1 of uncultured Anaerolineales bacterium. Taxonomy (GTDB): domain Bacteria; phylum Chloroflexota; class Anaerolineae; order CG2-30-64-16; family CG2-30-64-16; genus JALOOB01. The sequence continues at coordinate 2,552 of CAZMIS010000501.1, read as the reverse complement.
ACATCGCAGAGTGGCCTGAGAGTCAGCAAGCCGCCATCGCAAACATCCGTATCGCCAACCTGGATTTTATCGCAGCCCATCCACCCGGATCGACTTTCCGCGACTGTGATGTTTGTCCGGAGATGGTGGTGATTCCGGCCGGGAGCTTCACGATGGGTTCCCCGCCAGATGAGCCAAATCGCGAGGCGGATGAAGGCCCTCAGTTCCGGGTCAACATCGACTATCCCTTTGCGCTGGCGAAGTACGAGTTTACTCTCAATCAGTTCGATATTTGCGTTCGCGACGGGGGGTGTAAGGACTCTCACACGGTGACATATGCTGGCGGTCCCTCCGATCTTGACGAAGGAGAAATCGCGGCCAGTGAAGCTAGCCTAGTGCTTCTGGTTGAGTACCTTGCGTGGCTCGCGGCCAAGAGCGGCGAGGCATACACGATCCCAACGGAGGCGGAATGGGAGTATGCCGCTAGAGCAGGAACAACGACGCCATACTACACTGGCGAAAAGATCACCGCCCAACAAGCCGCCTTTGGAAATACGGGACGCGCGGGGTTTGTGGGACAGTTTGCTCCCAACGGGTTCGGTTTGCACGATATGGCAGGCAATGCTTGGGAACTGGTGGCGGGTTGCTATCTCGAAGTGTATCCGGATGACCATCCAAAAGATGGAAGCCACTACACTGGTGGAGCTTGTGACCGAGCTATCTTCCGTGGGGGCGCGAATTCCAGCCCGCCAACCAGCCTTCGGTCGGCAACGCGGATTGGGCGTTTCGCTGACGGTTCAAGCAATGCGCTTGGCTTCAGGGTAATGCGAAGACTGCTGATCCCTGAAACGCTTCCTGATGAAGCAGGCGGGCCGTAACAAAGCTTCGCGCGCGAGTAGACGACGGAAGCTTGGGGGTGATGAGATGTTTGTTGTGCTTGATTTCGAAGCGACCTGCGATGAGCCGCGCAATCCGAACCCACAAGAAGTGATCGAGTTTCCCATGGTGGCGATCGATCCCGCGGTGAGAGAAGCAACCCGGGAATTTCATCGCTATGTCCGCCCGCGTTTCTTTCCACGATTGTCGACGTTCTGCACACGGCTGACCGGGATTGAGCAGGCAACGGTTGATGCCAGCACGGATTTTGTTGACGTGCTGCGTCAGGCAGACGCCTGGATTGCAGAACTCGGCGGCGAAGTTACCGTTGTGACTTGTGGTGACTGGGACCTGAACACCCTCTTGCCCTTGCAATGCAAGGCATACGGAATCGAGCTGCCGGCGTGGTCTCACCGGCGCATTAATCTCAAGGAGGTGTTTGCGCGTTCGCCGTATGGCAAAGGGCGCTTCCTGCCGCTACAGGGAATGCTTGAAGCCGTCGGTCTAACGTTCGAAGGACGGCCGCATTCAGGCATAGACGACACCCGCAACATTGCGAGGATCGTTTGCAAACTCCTCAAAGCTGAAGTCGCTTGTGCACCGGACGCTCGGTCGAAGCCCAATGCAGGGAGCGCCGCAGAAATTGGTGCCGTGTTCGCTCAGCTGACGCCCGGGTGCGGCAAAGCGACAGCGCAAAGAATAGAATTTCTGGCGCTTGATCTCGCGCGCCTGTCTCCACAACTTCTGGAGCCGTTCGCGACTGATCGCAATGACGCGGTCAGGGAAGCTGTCGCCTTCATCGCAGGCAGATTGATGCGAGACGGCGTCGACACGCCACGCATGACAAGGTTGCTTGCTGTGCTTTCGCGGGATCCCAACGCGTGGGTTAGAAAGAAAGCGCAGGCGGGAATGCCGTTGCCAAGACGAGAAGCGCTACCGCCGCTGGGCCACTACGACGAGTTTAAGGATGCATGGGACATCAACTTTAAGCGGCTAATGCAAGGTTCTGTCGGATCGGTGGAACGGTATCTGGACAGCATAGATTGGCCGGAGTGCTACGAGGCCGGCTGGGGATCCTGGGGACGGACAGTCCGTTGCGCCGACGCTTTGCTTATGAATGCCATAATCTACGATAAAGTCGGGATGGCTGACTTGGCGCTGCGGCGGGGGGCCGACCCACAAGCATACGTTGAGCTCGGCCACGGGACTTTGATTATGCAGGCGACTATGAGAGGCAACATCGAAATGTGCCGGCTGCTGGCTGGAAGCCTGCCCGGAGTGCTGTGGAGTCGGGCGTTCGACGAACTAAGCCTAGATGATTGGATCAAGTGGCTGGGAGAGCTAAAAATTGACGACAGCCGCAAGGCTGACCTGATCGCCTTGTTTAAGCCGCTCTGGTGGAATTCTCAAAGGTCTTAGGTCTCTTGGGGAGTTCTAAAAAGTAAACCGCCATTGTGGTGGTGTTAGCAGATGTGGACGGCCCCTACGTGCGGCGGTTGCGCCGCCATAAGCCAGATCCCCGACAGTTGTCCCCGGCGGAAGTGCCTCGACAGCGTGTATAGATGTCAGCTCCGTAGGCGGCCGACGGTCAAAGACTGACTGAGGCCGCACGCGTAGGCAGTGAATCCGCGGAACAGCCGCCTCCGTGGGTTGCAAGCTGTTGTTGATGGATCATCACCTCTGACCCTAGCAGTGGC
>CAZMIS010000500.1:0-3171 GCA_964566325.1 uncultured Anaerolineales bacterium | reverse complement strand
GAACATCTCGTGCAGCTGGTAGAAATCACGTCCCTTGACGTTCCAATGGGCCTGCTTGTTCAATGCGTACAAAGCGAACGTATCGGCGAGCTGCTCGATGCACAGCCCGACAATCTGTTCCCGCACCTTCGGCTCGAGGTCGTGCCTCGTGTTGAATAGCCGCATCTCGCCCGTCTTCCCACTACCTTTACGTTGCGCTGCCATATCTGCTCCCTTCTTATCTCGATACATGTGTTTAAATGTAACTAAACCTATACAAACCTTGCTGCATCATACCAGCCGCTTGACCCTCTGACCGTGATCGGCACTCCAGTTACGGTTCCCCGGACGACGCGCCCGCCAGGCGCCTGCCACCCGCATGCACGCCATTCCGCAAAATCATGTACAATGAGGACGGCGGCGGCGCGCCGCATACACATCAGCATCATGCCGACAGGAGACACTCATGGACCTCGACAAACTGGTCGACCAAATGCGCGTGAAGCCAGGCAAGAAGATCGATCTGGAGAAGGACTTCGATCCGGCCTGGACCGGGGGATACAAGAAGAAGTCCGTCGATGAGGAAGAGTTGTTGGCGGAAGGCATCGCCCAGCTGGCCAAGTACCAGGAACGCCTCTACGCCGAGAACCGCCAGTCACTTCTGGTGGTCATTCAGGCGTTGGACGCTGCCGGCAAGGACAGCGCTCTGGCGCACGTTCTCACCGGCCTCAACCCGACGGGCTTCCAGGTGTTCAGTTTCAAGGCCCCTAACGCAGAAGAACTGGACCATGATTACCTGTGGCGCATCGTCAAGGCCCTGCCGGAGCGCGGTCGCATCGGCATCTTCAATCGCTCTCATTACGAAGAGGTCCTTGCCGTCCGGGTGCACCCATCGTTCCTCGGTCCGCAGCGCCTGCCCGCGCATACGCTGGGCGAAGGCCTTTGGAAACAGCGCTTCGAGGAAATCAACAACTTCGAGAAGTATCTCGTGCAGCAGGGCACGCAGATCGTCAAAATCTTCCTGAACGTCTCAAAGGAAGAGCAGCGCCTGCAGCAGCTGGAGCGTATCGACACGCCCGAGAAAAACTGGAAATTCAACCCGGATGACATCGAAGAACGAAACTACTGGAAGGAGTACATGAGCGCGTTCGAGGACCTGCTCAACCACACATCCACGCCGTGGGCGCCCTGGTATGTGGTCCCGGCAGACAAGCGCTGGTTCGCGCGGCCGGCCATGGCAGCCATCATCGCCCGGAAGCTGGCCCAAATGGATCCCCAGTTCCCGACCGTCAGCGAAGAAGACCGGCAGGCGATGGTCGTCGCGCGCAAAGTGCTCGTCGCCGAGGGCGAGCAGGCAAAGAAGAAGTAGGTCGGGACTCAGCGCGAGCCTGCACGTTCCGGGGAGCTGGAAGGAGCTCACGCTGATGACACGGGAAGGGAGATGGACGGCATGCAGCAACAGGCCATGGTGCTGATTCGGGGCGCGGGAGATCTCGCGAGCGGGGTCGCTGCCCGGCTGCATCGCAGCCACTACGCGGTGGTGCTGACCGAGGTGGCGCAGCCCCTGATGGTGCGCCGGGCTGTCTGTTTCGGAGAGGCCGTGTACGATGAAGAGGCCTGGATCGAGGGCATCGGCGCCAGGCGGACCGCTTCGGTCGAAGAGGCACGCGCGGTCCTGAACGACGGCGAGATACCGGTCCTGGTGGATCCCGACGCGCAATGCCGCGCCGGGCTGGCGCCGGCAGCCATTGTGGACGCCATCATGGCCAAGCGCAACACCGGCACGACCATCGGCGACGCGCCGCTGGTCGTGGCCCTGGGCCCGGGCTTCACCGCAGGTTCCGATTGCCACTGTGTCATCGAGACACTGCGGGGCCATTGGCTCGGCCGGCCGATCTGGGAAGGATCGGCCGCGCCGGACACCGGCGAGCCCGGCGAGATCGCAGGACAGGGGATCGCGCGCCTGTTGCGCTCCCCTGCCGATGGCGTTTTCGAGGCCCAGGTCAAGATCGGGGACCGCGTTGAGGCCGGCCAGGTCCTGGCCTTGATCGCAGGTGTGCCGCTGCGCGCCCAGATCGGCGGCGTGGTGCGCGGCATGTTGCGCTCAGGCCTGACCGTGTGGCGCGGCGTGAAGGTGGGCGACGTCGATCCCCGCGCCGAGCGCGCACACTGCTTCACGCTCTCCGACAAATCCCTGGCCATCGGAGGAGGCGTGTTGGAGGCATTGCTTTCCAGGGGAGTGGCCCCCCGGTGCGAATGAAACGACAGGATCTGGCGCAGCCTTCCATGCGGCGACCGTCTCGGCCCTGGCTGCGCGTAGCGGCCGGGCTCATCCTTCTGGCGAGCATGGCCGGATGCTGCCGGCTGGCGCCCACGTCACCCATCGGGCCGGCGCCAGCTCTCACGCCCACGCCGGAAGCAACCGCTTCCCCCGCGACGCCCACGGCTGCCGCCCCGCCCGTTCCCCCGGCACAGTCTACGCCACTCGGACAGCAAGCGCCGCTCTTTGGCCCGCCGTGGGGCGACCGTACGGCTTACCGGACCGGGCTGGCGGCGGGCGAGCTCCCCGCCCTGGACGCGTTGGGCCCCCTGAGCGAGTATCGCATCGACCTCCGAATCGCAGACTCGTTGACGGCCGTACAGGGTCGCCAACAGGTTCGCTATACGAATCGAGAGCCGGTGGACCTGACGGAGATCTACCTGCGGCTCTTCCCGAACGCGCTGGGCGGAGACATGGCGGTCTCCGCCGTCGCGGTCGACGGACAGGTCGTGGCAGCCGAAGCGCGCTTCTCCGGCACCGCCCTGCTCGTCACGCTGCCCTCTCCTCTTGCGCCGGGTGCATCCACCGTGATCGACCTCACCTATCGCATTACGGTGCCTGAGACGCTGGACGCCGGGTACGGGCTCCTCAGCTTCACGGACGGCATCCTCGCGCTGGATACGCCCTATGCGGCAATTCCAGTTTACGACGACGAGGGCTGGAATGTGGAGGAGCCGCCCGCCAATGCGGACACGAGCTACTACGACGTCAGCCTCTACCTCGTGCGCGTCACGGCGCCGTCAGGGCTCGCACTGGCCGCTGCCGGCGTGGAGATCGACCGCACGATCGCCGGCGACATGCAGACGGTCACCTTCGCACACGGGCCGGCGCGCGACTTCTCGCTGGCGGCCAGCGATCGCTACGACATCACG
>CAZMIS010000499.1:0-3176 GCA_964566325.1 uncultured Anaerolineales bacterium | reverse complement strand
GGGCTGCGATTAACATGATGACCCGGTATGCCGATAAGAACCGGGCAAACCAAAATAAGAAGATGCGCGGCACGATCATGAGCTGCGTATGCCGAAACGGCAAAAACAAGGCCTGGTTGTATGAAACACTCAACATCCAGCCGGAGCGCACACTGAGCAAGATGGACTATCCTGAGCTGGTGGAAGTGTATAAATGGGTGAAATCCATGTTCCCGGGCATTCCGGGCAAAAAGAAAAAGGAGCAATCATGAACATCGTAATAGCATTACAGGTGATGAGCCTGATCGGGCTGTTCCTGTGGATGGCGCTGATGATCAAGCTACTGTGCGAGAAGGAGAAGAAGCAATGAAAGGAGTAATGAAATGCCCGGTGTGTAAAGGCAAGGGCAGTTTTATCGAGAACCCTGATGAATACATGTTCGAAACCAGGGATCCAATCACTAGCAAGTGCCTGATTTGCATGGGAACCGGAAAGGTACACCCGAATAAAAAGCTGCCTGACGGGCAGGTGGTGCACGAGGTGGCGAGAGCAAAAAAGGATTTTGAACCACAGAGGACAGCAGCACCCAGAAAAAAAGCTGATATCCCGGAGAAAGCGGTTCCCCTACAAGAAAAAGGCAGGGTTGAAGACAATCCGCAACCAGCTACAGAATTACGTTCAACACAGCAAGCAGAACCGGCACGGCTGGCTACTATTGTGATGCCCGGCCTAGCAGTGATAGATGTATATGACTTGCCGGGGCGTATAGCATTCCCCTCCTACCTAATAAAGCAGATAATCGAAGCCATAAAAGGAGAATAGAATGGCAAGAAAACCCAAAACAATCGCTGGGCCCAACGGGGAACAGCTACCCGTAAACATCCTTCACCCCCAGATCGTCAACCGCGACGCCCTGGTAAGGAAAATGATTAGCAAGGCCGAGAAGCTTAGCGAGATCGTGGCGGCATATCAACGTGAGATCTACCAGGCAGTGGATGAATATCTGGCTGCCACAGCCGAAAGCCACCATGCAAAATGGGAAGGCAACACCGTGCTGCGCACGCATGACGGGAGCCTGGCAATCGACGTGGACGTTCAGCAGCAATGCGCATACGATGAGCGCCTTCAAATTGCTTCGGAAAAGATTCGTGCCTGGATCGATGCAAAGCTAAAAACCGTTACCGAACCGGCTATCCGCAAGACAATCGAGCAGTTCGGGCAGATCGCCAAGACCGCCCTACGGATCGACCACAACGGCAATATTGACCGGAAGAAGCTGATCCAGCTCCGTAAATTTGAATTCAGCGGCGAGCCTGAATGGAAAGACGCCATGGAACTGATAGCAGCGGCTGAGACTGTAATTGGCAGCAAGCGCTATCTTCGCTTCAAAAAAGCCAACCCTGAAACCGGTAAGCTGGAAGCAATCCCGGTGGATTTTAGTAAGTTTTAGGCGGTGAAAAGATGAACCACAGAGAACACAGAGGACACAGAGAAAAGAGGAATACTTTTTGCCCATATTGCTATCGGGAAGTGGATGAGGAGCGGATGATCATTTGCCCGGATTGTGGTGCAGAACTGAAACGGGATCAGATGAGCAGCGAAGATGCAGACGAAGGCCAGTACGAGGGGGAAGCATGCTCTGGATAGGCCTGGCTTTCGTGGTGGCGGTGATTGTGATCTGCGGACTGCTGGCCGAGATCAATCACCAGCACAAACAACATGTGTACTTTCGCAAATGGTACCACCGCACCCGCAAGGTAATCGTGATGAAGGAACAGCGGATCGTGGATCTGAAAAACCAGGTTCAAGCTCTGCGGGAAGACCTTGAGACAGCCGAGCAGATGGCTTTTGACCAAGCAAAAGAGCTGTGCGAAAAGGATATGCAGATCGAGGCTCAGCTGGCCAGGATTGAGGAACTGACGAAGACCGACCCGGAAGAGCACAGCCCGTGCTGGTACAGGGGGAAATACGTGGAGCTGATCCAGGAAGTGGCCAACGACAAGATGCTGATCAAGCTCCTCGAGGATGCCAATGCGATCTACAGCGCCCGGATAAAAGAAAGGGATCAGGAACTGGACACTGCGATCTCCGACCTGGTCGTGGCTAACAAAAACCTGGAAGAAGCCTGGAAAAAGATCGACACGCTGCGCAATGAATACAACGAACTGGTGGGCGACAAGATCGGAACGACTACACCGATGCCGGTATTTGGGCAGGCGGGAATCCCAGTGGAGGAAAAGAGCAATGAAGCGCCGTATTAAACTTAACCACAGAGGACACAGAGGACACAGAGGGGAAAGATGAAAGGATATCGGATAGTAGTCATCAATAAATGTACCGAATGCCCCAATGGCCAATGCCCTAAGCGTGTAATGTGCGGTGCCATCCCTAACGAATGCCCGCTGGATACACCCCTGGAATTTGACGTTAAACGTTATGAGTTTTTGCAGGGGATACCAAGTAAGAATGAATAATAAAGAGCTTTGGGGAAAGCTAACCGAGCTGCTGGGCGGTGATGAAACCGCCCGGCGGTTCCGGGTATGGGCAAACAAACTGATCAAGAAAGAGCTCATAAAGCGCTCAGAAATGAACGCAGATGAGTTTTTTCTTGAGCAGGCTTCTGCGATACTGGCCGATCTGAATAAACGCACAGGACGCAACTATGAGCTTACTGCGGAGGCAAAGAAGATGATCCGGGTGGTCATGGGTGCGGGCTATTGTGTGGAGGACTTTCAAAAAGTGCATGAGGTGATGGTGAAAAAATGGGTGGATGATCCCAACATGAAAGACTATCTACGCCCCAGCACCCTTTGGCAACTGAAGAAATTCAGCGAAAGGCTGGCACTGTGGGAACCACCAAAGAGTCGAGGGGTCGAGAGGTCGAGAAGTCAAGAGGTGGAGAGCAAGCGTCAGGATGACGCTTCCACTGCCAAACTTATGGCAAAAAAGTGGTGGGAGTTCGAGAGCTGGGCGGAATTCATGAAGTGGACGGTGCAGTTCCCGAATGCCGAAAGCCTGGCAAAATATGAGATGCCGGCGCGGATCAGGGTGATGCGGACGGCACCAAAGATGGTTTGGCTGGTTCTGAAGGGGGAAAGCCCACAGTGGGCGGAGGATGAGTACCGGGAGATGAAAAAAGATTTTGAACCACAGAGAAAAGCAGAGAAAAGCAGAGGATAAAAGATGAAACACAAAGA
>CAZMIS010000498.1:0-3182 GCA_964566325.1 uncultured Anaerolineales bacterium | reverse complement strand
TGTGGTCACAATGAACACAAGACTACGATTTCTGGACCTCAATGACGGGACCATAACAGAGGTCACTTTAGTCTTTCCATCCGACGCGAATATCGATGAAGGGAAGATGTCGGTGCTCTCCCCCATCGGAACAGCGCTCTTGGGCTATGCGAAGGGAGACACCATAGAATGGACCGTCCCCGCGGGGACAAGACGAATTCAGATCGAAGACATCCTGTACCAGCCAGAAGCTGCGGGAGATATCCACCTTTAGGAGATGTACTTCATTTCTGACAACGGATCAGGGCACCCGACACGACAGAGGTTACACAATGACGGAATCAAGTATCATTATCGCGCTGACCATATTCATTGCGCGCGTGTGCGACGTAGGTCTTGGAACAATTCGCCATGCTCTGATTATCCGTGGGCGAAAAAGCTACGTCTTCATTATTGCCTTCTTTGAAGCTCTTATATGGGTTTTCGCCGTCTCGCGTGTCATGACATCAATCCAGGATCCTCTCACTTCAGTTGCTTTTGCATTAGGCTTTGCAACGGGAACATTTGTTGGCATGACCATTGAGAGTCTCCTCAAAATTGGCGAACAAGTTATCAGGATATTCTCGACTTCCGGACACATGGTTGTACAGCGATTTCGAGAAAATGATTACCGAGTGACCGTCTTTGATGGAAGCGGCCGAGATGGTGTTGTCCAGTTGCTTTTTGTGCAGGTTAAGCGAAGAGAAGTTTCTCGCGCTATGGGTATCGCAAGAGATGCAGATCCACAATGCCTCATTCTAATCGACGATATTCGTTCTGTGCATATGGCCAAACCCTCTGATAACGGCGGGGGTGATTTGCTGTCTGCCCCCCCTCTTGTAACGACTGACAACAAGTAGGAATTCATCCAACCATGCCCTTCTGCGTACGTCGCTATCGCGCCGCCGCAGAGGGCTGACGTTGAACTAAGCCGCTTCGCGGAGGTTGGAGCGACGCTTTGGGATTAGTCGAGAGCGCGCGATGTTGTCGTGATGACAACACTACGCGCTCAATTCATTCGGGAGCTCACGCTGCGGGGCTCGTCACCCAGAACTGTGGAATCCTACGTCGATGCGGTGGCGGCAATGGCGCGCCACTACGGCCGATCGCCGGATCGCATCACGGAGGAAGAGATCAAGGCCTACCTGTTCCATCTGATCGATGAGCGCAGGTTTGCCGCCAGCACGATGAACGTCGCGGTGAGCGCGCTGCGATTCTTCTACCGGCACGTGCTGGGCCGGCCGATCGAGCAACTGGCCCGGGAGGTGCCGCGGGTCAAGCGCCAGGTGCGCCGGCCGCAGGTCTACAGCGTGGCCGAAGTCGAGCGGCTGCTGGTGGCCGGCTGCGCCCAGCCCAAACACCGCAGCTTCCTGGCCACGGTGTACGCCACCGGGCTCCGGCTGGGCGAGGCCTGCGCCTTGCGGGTCGAGCACATCGACAGCGCCCGGATGCAGGTCCGGGTGGTGCAGGGCAAGGGGCGCAAGGACCGCTACACGCTGCTCTCCCCGAAACTGCTCGCGCAGCTCCGGGCCTATTGGCGGCTCTACCGGCCGGGGCCCTGGCTGTTCTTCGGGCGCGACCGGGGCCAGCCATTGTCCGGGGACACCGGCCAGAAGATTTTCTACCGCGCGGTGGAGCGGGCGAAGCTGCCCGACAAGGGCGGCATCCATTGCCTGCGCCACAGTTTTGCGACGCATCTGCTGGAGGCGGGCGTGGACCTGCCGGTCCTGCAGCGGCTGCTGGGCCACAGCAGCCTCTCGACCACCGCGGGCTACCTGCACGTGCGGGCCGAACGGTTCGCGCAGATCAAGAGCCCGCTGGAGCTGATCGATCTGGAGCATCTGAAGGCGGCGGTCCAAGAGCCGGCCTGAGGGCCCCGGCCGATGGCCCGCCACCACCCCCCGGTGGCACCGGGCGGCAGCCGCCAGGATCCCGCGCCCCGGCCGCCGGCACCAGGCGTGCGCCTGGCGGCGGTGCTGCGCGCCGGATTGCGCCGCGCCGGGCAACCCGCAGCCCGGATGCCGCCCGGCCACCGCAAGGTCATCGCCGCGCTGCTGCGCTGCCGCACCCCGGCGCTGGGAGGTCACCGCTACCGCTGCGCCGAGTGCGGCGCGGAGCACTTCGCGCCGCACTCCTGCCGCGACCGGCACTGCCCGCTCTGCCAGGGAGGCGCCGCCCGAGAGTGGCTGGCCAAACAGCAGGCGGCGCTCCTGCCGTGCGGATACTTTCACGTGGTCTTCACCCTGCCCCACGCGCTCAACGGGCTGGTCCGCCAGAACCAGGCGCGGCTTTACCGCCTGCTCTTTGATTGCTCCAGCCAGACGCTCCTGGAGTTCGGCCGCAACAACCTCGGCGCGCGGCCCGGCATCACCGCGGTGCTACACACATGGGGCCAGAACTTGAAGGATCACTACCACATCCACTGCATCGTCACCGCCGGAGGCCTCTCGGCCGACGGGCGCGGATGGCTCCCGAGCCATCCGCGCTACCTCTTCCCGGTGCGCGCGCTCTCCGCGGTGTTCCGCGCCAAATTCTGCGCCGGACTGCGCGCGCTCCACGGGCGGGGCAAGCTGGAGCTTCACGGCGCCCTGCTCCCGCTGGCCCAAGGGCGTGAATTTGCGCGGTGGCTGGCGCCGGTGGCCCAGTCGCCCTGGACCATCTATAGCAAGCGGCCCTTCGCCGGTCCCGAGCAGGTGCTCGCGTACCTGTCGCGCTACACCCACCGGGTCGCCATCAGCGAGCGCCGCCTCGTCGCCCTCAACGAGCCGCAAGCCACCGTGCGCTTCCGCTGGCGCGATCACGCCGACGCGGGCCGCACCAAGACCATGACCTTGCACGCCGGGGAGTTCCTCCGGCGCTGGCGGCTCCACATCCTGCCCGAACGCTTCGTCAAGATCCGCCACTATGGCCTGCTGGCCAACCGCGACCGCCAAATCCACCTTCAACAGGCCCGCGCCGCGCTCGGCATCGACGCCCACACCGCCGCCGCGGCGCCCGACAATTCCGATCCCGCACAGGCCCCGCCACCCCACCGCCCAATCTGTCCGCATTGCGGCCGGCCCGCCTTGCTCCTGCTAGAACGCGTTCCCCCCGCACGCGCCCCGCCCCCAAGCATTCTCAACCCAGCATGAACCGCACACCGCTCCAGCCCCCCGCGCCAAAAC
>CAZMIS010000497.1:0-3188 GCA_964566325.1 uncultured Anaerolineales bacterium | reverse complement strand
GGGGCGACGCGTGCGTCAACCTCCGGAACTTGCCAGCAGGGCGTGCGCTCGATTGCTCGCGAGCACGACGACGACCTCGCAGGCGCTGCTGTCGACTTGGACTGACGGCATCGACACTGCGCGCGACATGAGCTCGACAACCTGTACCAGCCGCGTGAGCGAGCCGTCGAGGCAGTGCGCCTTGTCCAGGAGCTGCTCAAAGTCCTGCCCGCCGAGGTTGATGCCGAGGGTGACATCCGCAGAGAGTTCCTCGTCCTCGGTCTCGAGCGCCAGACGCAGGTCGCCGCCGCGCAGGCCGTTTCGGAAGAAGGCCTGCACGCCATCATCATCCAGTGGCATCACGATGCGCAGTTCCGCTGTGGCTCGTCGCATGGCGAGCGTGACCCACAGCTCGTGCTCGTCTGCAACGCTGAAGACCTCGAGCCGGACGCGAGGTGCGTCTTGGCCCGTATCGAGCGAGCGTATGAGCCAGTCCGGAACGGTGGCCAAGAGTGACAGGTCAGTCGCCGTCGAGTCGCTCGTGGCGCGACTGGTCTCGTCGCGGTCCGGAGGTGCTGCCACGTATCCGATGCGTATCTTGCGCAGGGCGGCGAGAAGGCGCTCGGGTTCCAAGTCCATGTGGGTCCTTTCAAAATGGCCTAGGGACTTTGTGTAGCCATGGAATCGACCGCCCTGAAGAACTCGCAGGCCTGTGCGAGGACGAATGTTTGCGGGTTGCGTGGGTGGTCACACGGATTCGCGGTGACCATGAAAGAAGAGGGGCGCGGATGTTGCCGCGCCCCTCGGTGAATGAGTTGGTTCCTTGTTCTCGCTGTGTTCGTCAGTGCAGGGTCGCGTCGCGCTGCTCGTTGGCGTTCCCCGAGCTCCGACCGGCGGCCAGCTCAAGGTCCGCCACTGTCGGCGTGGTGGCCAAGACCGCGATGACGTCGTCGACGTGTTGTCCCGTGACGAGGCTCTTGCCAAACGCTGGTTTGCAGCTGAACGAGGTCAGCTGCATGGCCGGAGCGATGCCGGCGGAGCTTCGTGTTGCCGTCTGGATGAGGCCCAGCAGCGTCCGGGGCTCGTCGAACTCCATCGGCACACTCATGACCGCGCACTGGCGGGTGTTCTCGATGCTGAACAGCAAAGTGAACACCCCTTCCTTGAGCGCGTCCTGGAGGAATGCCTTCGTGAGCGGGTCGCTGAGTTGCATCACGCATCGCAGCTGCACATTCGCGCACTGCATGGTTGCGAGCAGCACGGTGTCCAGGCGGTCAAGCGTCGGATAGACCGTGTAGTTGTGCGCCAGCTGCTTGGTGGGGTCCAACCGCTCGACCAGCCAGTTGGGCACTGAAGCTCCGACGGCATAGCGCCCGATGGCCGGTCGCTGCTTGACGTGTCGCAGTTCGGAGCGCAACTGGTCTGGCGTCACGATGCCGCCCATACGGGCGTTGCGCAGGAACAGCGCCGCTTCGTCGGCGGATAGATACTCTTGCATGAAGTCCTTTCGGATATGGCCTAGGGACTTCGTGTAGCGAGGGATTTCGGGCGCCTGAAATCTGTCGGGGTTCAGGGTGGCGCGCTCATCTCCCGCAGTGCGGGTGTCGAATCAGTCAGACGGCATCGGGAGGCGTGTCGCGGAAGAAGGACTGGGGAAGCATGGCTTGCTCGAGCATCTCGATGCTGCGTTGCTCGACGCCTCGCTGGATGAAGAACTCGCGCCAACCCCGGACCACGTTGAGCATCCCATCAATCAGCGCTTGTGCATCTTCTTTCGTCAGCCCGAACACATCGCACTGGGAAAGGATGTTGTAGAGACTCGCGGCCCGACCGAAGCGACCGACTTCGAGAGCCAGGTCTCGCCGCTCGAGGGAGACCAGCGGCACCGGCAGGATGTCGTAGCCCGGTGAAAGGCGCCAACCACCTTTGGTGTGCAGCAGGGCGTGGTTGCGAGGATGGTCGTCGTTGTTGGTGACCATGGCGTTGAAGACCATGCGAAGGAAGAGTTCGCGACGGTCGTCGTTGCCCTTGACGGACCAGCGCCGAAGTTCATCCGCGAGCAGCGGGTATGACCAGCGCTCGCGACCGAGGTAGCCATCCTCGGCATCAATCACGGTCAGGCCCGAGACGAGCCCGTAGCGCCAGTAGCCATTGGCGTCCGGATTCCATTCGCGGTCGAAGCGGTCGAGCATTAGCGCGTCGCGCTCTCCGACTCGCTCTAGGCGCGTTCCGCAAACGCGAAGCCCGGCGGCGCGGGCCAACTCCAGCGTCGCGTACTCGATGCGCTGCATGTTGTGCCGGTCGGCTTTCTCGGGCAGCTTGGCCAGCCAGATTTTGTGGTCGTCCTCGACCGTCACTTTGGGTCTGGCGCCACCCATGCTGGTGCCGGGTTCGAGTTCTTCGAGCACCTCGTGGGGAAGCCGTCCGTCCTCTTCCAGCTTCTCGGCCGCCTCGATGAGGGCAGGCAATTGATGCGTGCGATTGAAAGGTCGCCGTGGAGCGGGCGGTGTTGCAGTTCTTCCGAAGCTCAGATTGCCAGCGCCGTCGTCCGGCCCGTTGAGCAGGTATTCCACTTCCTGGATGTCCGCTTCGGGCCGTTGCAGCTTGGCCTGGATGACTCTACGGCCCCATGCGTCGGGGCTTGCGTCACGAACGGCGCCTGGAATGCCCTTGAGCTTCGTGAACTTCTGCGGGCGCGTCGATAGAGGCAGGTGGAACGGGTCCAAGGCCATCACCTCGGGCCGTTCCAGATACCGCTTGCCGTACGTGAAGGTGCCTTCAAAGGCGCCTGCGCCAACACCGCGAACCTTGAGCGACGCGCAGGGCACCGTCTCCATCGTCCCTGGAAGCTGGATGTAGACGTAGCAGGCTTGTTCGTCGTTGGCCATGGGTCAGAAGTCGTTGTCGCTGTCGACTGGGTTGCGCACGCGCTTGGGCCTGCGGGCAGCCTCGAGAATCTTCCCGTGCTCGTCGGCATCAGGGTCGGCCAGCGCCGCTGCCGTGTTGAGCAGGCCGAGCTTCCAGAGCACAGCAAAGGCGGTGGCGATGGTTGCGCCCGGTGCGCCTTTCTCGAGGGTGTACAGCGTCTTGCGGGTGATGCCGCAAGCTTGAGCGAGTTCTTCCTGGTTCATGTGACGGCGGACGCGGGCGAGCCGTAGGTTCTCGCCGAACCTCTGGGCCGCCGTGGTGACTTCCAGCGGAAGGGTTGT
>CAZMIS010000496.1:0-3189 GCA_964566325.1 uncultured Anaerolineales bacterium | reverse complement strand
GGTGGGTGTGGCGGTGCGCGTGGCGGTGGGCGCTGATGTCGCGGTCGCAGTGGCGGTGGGCGTCATCGTAGCGGTGGCGGTGCGGGTGGCGGTCGCGGTGGCAGTGGCGGTGGGCGTCGCGGTGGCGGTGCGCGTCGCGGTCGCGGTGCGCGTCGGCGTCCGCGTGGCTGTGGCGGTCACACGGAACGCCAGATCGCCCACGTAGGTGGGGCCGCCCGCGCCGCCGTCGATGCCGATGAACGCGCGGCCCACGGCCGGCACATTCATGCCGTTTTCGAGCACCGCGGCGACGACGCGCCATTCGTGCCGCTTCCACAGGCCGGAATTGCCGCGCCGGATGGTCTCCGTATGCGCGGCCTGCCCCGGGCCGCGCCAGGTGCGCACGGTGAGGGCCGCAGTGCCGACGTCGAGGTAATCCAGAGACAGGGCTGCGTCCATCGCCTCGCCGTGGTGCGTCCAGGCTTCCTCGACCGCCAGCGCCATCACGTCGCCCGCCTCGATGCGCCGGGCCTGGCGATCACGTAGGCGCTGCAGCATGTTGTACTGGCTCGTCGCATCCGGTGAAGGCGTGGCCTGCGGCGTGTAGCGCGGCGTCGGCAGCTTGTAGGGCGTCGGCCCGGGCGTGCGCGGGATGCCACAAGGCAGATAGGCGAAGTTGGTGGACGGCGTGGCAGCATAGGCCGCGATGCCCGTGCTCGCGGCGTTGATGACGTCCCTGTCGCAGTACTGCGGATAGGCCTCCGGCGTGAGCAGCACCACGTGGTCGCGCCAATCGCCCCGCATCCCGCCTGCGCCGTAGGAGCCCGCGTTCCAGGTGATCATGGGCGCCTCGGCGTCGCGGAACGTGATCCACGCGACCTCATCCTGCTCGCCCAGCCGATCCCACACGGCGTCCCAGAACTCCCAGGAATCATAGGGATACCAGTCTGCGAACGTGCCCACGAAGTCGGCATGCAGGCCGGCCGCGGCCAGCAGCGACCAGTAGTAGTACTCCCACCGGCGCGAAGTGGATGGAAGCACCCGGTACTCGTACACGAGGGGTGCGCCGGCACGCGCCACCTGCGTGGCAACGGAGAACTGGCCCCACCCCGTCTTCTGCACCACGCCGCCCCACGCGTCCGAATCGACCGAATCGGGCACGAGCGCGTTGATGCTCATGCCCATTGGGGTCGGTATACCGTCGTAGTAGGCGGGATTGATGCCGTCATCCTGGGTGAAGAACAGGTATTTTGACTCGTGGAACTTGTCGTATGCGAGGTGGCCGCACATGCCCGGCGCAGTCTGAAGCACCACCGGCTTATCCGGAAATGCCGCCAGTGCGGCATCCGCCAGTCGCGCGACGAATGTCCGGTACTCGCTGCAGGTCACTCCCATCCCGCCCGTCGTCAGCGCGGCCTCGAAGCGATCCGCCAGTACTGCGCCATCGCATCCACTATGCGCGGTGTTGCATTTGCCCATCGACCACTCGCCCGAAAAACCCGCATTGATACGCACCAGGGCGATCTGATCGTTGCCGTTGTAGCGTTCACCGGCCTCGGCGATCATCTGCACGAGGCGGTCCTGCGCGACGTCGTTGTCGTATTTGTAGCCGTTGTAGTAGGTCGTGTCGTCCGAATACGTGAAGACGCCCTTGAAATAGGGCTCCAGCCAGTTTGGAATCCACTCCGTGTTGTACGGCTCACCGGAGGTGCCATTGCCCCCCAGCGCACCGGTGTCCCAGAAACCGGGAATGCGCAGCGCGACGGGACGCGAGATGACGACGCCCGGCTCGATGGCCACCGTCGTGGAGGCGGCTGCCGCGAGGCAGTCGTCGTAGCGCCGCCAGTTGATGTTCGAGGTCGCGCAGGTGTCACCCCTGCAGCCGGACGGCGCCGCATACCACACGGATTCCAGGGTCTGAGCGCACTCGAGCCCCAGGGGCCAGCCCGCGCCGGCGGAGTAGTTCGGGTGACGGGTGGGGATCGGAACGGGCGTGTCGCTGATCTCGCCGCCGACCACGGAACGGAAGACCATGACGCGGCGCTGCGGCGACAGGTTGGGCGGGATTCGGCGCTGGCCAGCCGGCGGCTCCGGGCCCGACGCTTGCAGGGGGATCAATACGACGCACATCATTGCGACAAGCATGGCGCCCACCGTCAGAGCCAGTGCGACCCATTTGCGTCTGCCGTCCATCCAGCCCTCGTTTCTCGTTGGTGCGTCAAGAATATCATATTACATTCCGAAAATCAAGAACGGCGAATTGACGCACGAAGAACCTGACTCCCCGGGATCGTTACCTCAAATCATAGTTGTGGCCGGCATGGGTTCACCACAAAGGGGGACAGCCGAGGAGCATGAGAGGCATGATGACTCAAACCAGCAAGCGCGCGCTGTTCAGCCCTCGAAATGACGGTGGAACTGGGCAAAGAAACCGTGCGGTGACAGCCACTCGTCCCAGAGTTGCCGGCAGGATCGCTGCAGGTCCGCGAAACCGGCGGGCGTCAGGGAGGCGTGGAATTCCTGGACGGTCTCAGCTATCCGGTCGACCTCGGACTGCTCCACCCACACCACATAGCGCTTCCAGTCGATCCAGCGATCATACGGCAGGACGCAGTCCGTGTTGATAAACACAGGGATGCGTCCCAGGCTCAAAGCCTCGTAAAGGCGGAAGGAGTAGTTGCCGAAGCCACGCACACACAGCGCGTAGTCGCTGTCCAGCAGGTTCTGAACGAAGGCCAACCGCGACTCCTGGGCCAGCTGCAGGTTCATCTGCCCGTCAGACCCGTACACACCGTTCCAGAACCTTTGGCGTACCACAAAGTTGCACTCCACGCCTTTGACAGCTGCGAGACGCCTCATGGCGCGCCTGCGCAGTGCGCGGCCAATCGCGATCTCGGAGCTCATGCCCAGCCTGAGCAGCAGCTTCAGCAGCCAGCGCGGCGAATGCTGCAGCAGTGCATAACGAACCTCCTCTTTGGGCGCCGATGCGTGACCGCAGAAACCTACGGTGGGCCGGCTGCGGTAGGGCCGCACCCTGACGTCCCCGCCACAGTAGACCTGAGCCAGATCCTGGCAGAATCCGGGCATCGCGTGCTCGCTGGGAAGGCGTTCCGCTCGGTCCAGTGAAGCGCGGAAGACCATGCTGTTGTCGACCCGGATGGGCGCTGTCGAGTCGCCCTCGAAGAAGATGACCGTCGGCTTGCCCTGAGC
>CAZMIS010000495.1:0-3192 GCA_964566325.1 uncultured Anaerolineales bacterium | reverse complement strand
CCGTTGCTGTTCGCGTCGTCGATGATCTTGCCCCAGGTGGGGAGGATCGGATCGCCCAACCCCAGGACGGCCAGCGAGGCCTCAAGAAAGACATAGCTGGGGATCGTCACGACCAGGCCGGGGATGAGCAATGGGATGATGCGGGGCACCAGGTAGCGCGTGATGATCCGTCCACTGCCTGCGCCGTAGGCGCGCGCTGCCTCGATGTAGGGCGATTCCTTGACCTGCAGGAAGATGGCGCGATAGGTCTTGATGCCCGAGCCGAAGATGCTCAGCGCGATCACCACCATGAGGATGGTCCAGATGCTGCGGGAGTAGAAGGTGCCGACCATGATGAGGATCGGCAGGAACGGCAGGATCAGGTTGACCTCGGTGATGCGCTGGATCACGCCGTCCACCGCGCCGCCGAACCAGACGCCGAACGCGGCGATGAACATGGTGGTCAGCGTGGTGCCGAGCGCAGCCAACAGGCCGAACGCCAGGGCAATGGGCGTCCCCCACATCAGCGCCACGGTCAGGTCGCGGCGCCGGTGGTCGGTCCCCGCGATCCCGTGGACCTGGCCGTAGGTGACGAACTTGGCGTCAAAATCCGCGCCGTCTTCGAACAGCAACCCCATCACGCGCAACGTATACTCACCCTTCATGGGCTTGGGCGTCTCGGACGCGGGGTCGGCGAAGAGCGCCTGCTGGGGCGCGACACCCTTCAGCCGTCTCACCAGTCGATCGTCAGTTTCGAAGCGATAAGCGTCCACTGCCTTCGAGTTGAAGTCGCCGAGCTTGATCTCGCGGCCGTCCGGCGTCAGCCAGATCATCTCGACGAACGGTTGTTTCGACTCGAATTTCGCACGTGTGAACAGGCTCAATTCCTGCGGAAAGGTGTCCGCGGTAAAATCGAAGGTGAAGTCGATCCACACGTCGGTGACGCCCGGCGAGGTCTTGACCGTCTTCTCAGCGGTGCCGTCCTGGCTGTTGAGCACGACGGTCTTGGGCATCTTATCGCGCGCGAAGAGGTTGAACCACTCCGGCCGCGCGGTCTTGGGATAGTCCTGCCACACCTCTTCGCCGCCGCGCCACAGTCGCACCGCCTCGCTGTACGGCATGGCGATCAGGGTATAGATGGCCAGGGCGATCAGCGCACCGATGATCAGGACGCCGGCTGCCACCGACGGGTATTGCTTGAGTTCGCGTAGAGCGTTCATGCCTTCGTGCCTCCGCCCCCCACCTTCACCCGGGGATCGACCAGCGCATAGACGAAATCGAGCAGGAAGACCGTGATCGCCAGCAGATAGGCATAGATGATCGAGATGCCCACGATGACGGGGGTGTCGTACAGGCCGATGGCCCGGAAGTTGAGCCGGCCGATGCCGGGCCAGTTGAACACCGTCTCCAGGATGATGGCGCCCGTCCACAGGGCGATCAGGGTCAGGGCGAAGCTGGTGATGATGGTCGGCAGCGTGGGGCGCAGAATGTAACGGCGCTCGATGGAACGTGACGTCAGGCCCTTGGCCTTGGCCATGTCCACATAATCCTCGCTCGAATAGATCAGGAAGAAGGTGCGCCAGTTGTAGATGGTCAGGATGCCCGCGCTCAGCAGCCACGCGGTCACGGGCAGGATCAGGTGCTTCATGAGGCTGAGCGCATAGGCAATCGGCTCCTGGGGCGGCGGCGCGGCCACCATGCCCCCGAACGGCAGCACGCCCAGCCAGGCGGCGAAGAACAGGAGCAGGAACAAGCCGTAGAACCAGGCGGGCGCCGCGCCGGTGGGCGCGAGTGCGATGACCGCCCTGTCGACGAAGCTCCCGTAGCGTCGCGACAACACCAATGCCAGGAAGATGCTGAGGAAGAAGAGCAGCAGTTGCGACGTCCCCATCAGGACCAGGGTCGACGGCAGGCGTTCCAGGATGATGAGACGCACCTGCTTCGAACCGCTGTCGCTGGTCAGGTATTGGGCGCGGCCCAGGTTGAGAGTCAGGGCATCTTTGAGGAAGCCGAAGCTGCGCACGATGAACGGCTTGTCGAGGCCCAGTCGATGCTCTTCAAGGGCTACGAACTCGTCGATAAGATCTCTGCGCTGTGCGACCGTCAGGTTCTGGTACGACTGGTTGAGGCTGACCGAGATGGAGATCCGCTCGTAGATCTCCCCTTTGCGGATCTCATCGACGTAGCCGCCCATGTTGGCAATGAGGATGGTCAGGTAGATGGCGATCGTCACCGTCACAAACAGGACGACCACGCGCACGGCCGTATACTTGGCCAGCCGGCTGAGCGTGCCCAGCCAGGCGCGCCTCTGCAGCGCCGCTATGTCGCCGGAACTCTGCGTCAAACCCGCTTCGGTCATAGCCTTCCTCACAAGTGATCTATCCAGAGTGCAGACAGGGGCGAGGCGGCGCCTCGCCCCTGTCAAGAGGTGCGTGCAAGAGGATCCAGGCCGCAGGCCCGCGTCAGGCATCGGTGTGCCGTAGCAGCGGGCTGCGATCTGTCAATCCGTTGTTAGGGTGCCGTCACGAACTGGGCGGATGCAAACGACGGAACCGCGACCAGCTTGGAAACGACCACGATCTCGAGCTTGTTGGAGCCGGCCTCCAGCTTGCCCGTCACGTCCGGGCCCAGCTTGACCTGCCACTTGCCGTCCTCGACCGCCTCGGCCTCGCCGACCGTGGCCAGCTCGCCGTTGGCGTCGAACACCATGTACTTGACCTGCTCGATATCGGCCTGGGCGTACGGCGCCTCGTCAAACGTGACCAGCACGTCGAACGCGGCTTCCTGGTTGATCGTCACGCGGCTGGCGCCTTCGACCTCGACCACGGCGATCGCGGCCTGGCCGAAACGAGCCCAGCGGTCAGCAGAATCGGGATGCTCCGCGAAGCGCTGCAGCAGGATGGTGCCCTCGACCGGGAACGCGCGCTCCAGGTAGTAGGGGCCGGTGCCGACCCAGAAGTGGCCGTAGCGGCGGTTGAACTCGGTGAGGTTCGCCCAGCGGGCCGTAGCCTCGTCCGTCGTGATGAACTCGGACAGCGTCGGCGCGTACGGGATCGTCTCGGTGATCGTGGCGTTCGGCAACTGGGCCTTCATCAGGTCCAGGGTCGGACCGGCGATGTAGCTCAGCCATTCGACCTGATTCTCGTCAGCCTTCTCTGCCTCGAAGGCTGACGAGAATCAGGGTCGGACCGGCGATGTAGCTCAGCCATTCGA
>CAZMIS010000494.1:0-3199 GCA_964566325.1 uncultured Anaerolineales bacterium | reverse complement strand
GACGCAACCCCGGCCAGGATGCTCCTGCGCTGGGCGGGCAGCAGCGTGACGCTGTGACGCGCGATGGCCTCTGCCTGCGCTACCATGGCGGGAGCCAGCCAGGCGCGCTCCCCGTCCTGCAGGCCGCGGGCGACCTGGAGGGAGATGTCGGCTCGCGCCGAGTCGCCGAGGCCGGCGCCCAGCACCAGCAGGTCGCTGGCCGCCTGGTACGCGGTCGCTGCGGCCTGTGGATCGTCCTGCTTGAAGTTGCTGGCGAGCAGCAGCCACTGGCCGCTGCGTGTGGGATCGGGCAACAGCACGCTGTAAGCCAGGGTCGCGTACGCCGTCTCCCGCTCCCCCAGATCCAGGGCAGCCCTCGCAATGCGGTCGTCGGGTTCTCCGGCCAGCGTCAGCACCGCCAGGTCCGGTGCAATCGCCGCGACCTCCACGGACCTTTGTGGATCGACCCATCCCCTATCTGCCGGCGTCTGGCGCGACAGGCGCGCGTAGAGGCCCAGCAGGACCAGTCCGCCGGCCGCGAGGAGGACTGCTGCCAGGATGAGGCCCTTCTGCACCCAGGTTGTGGAACTCAATCGTTTCATCACAGATCTGATACGCTCATCGTTTCGAGACGAAACAAGACTATAACACGGAGTACGCCTGGATGCGAAACTATCATCCTTTCTTCTGCAATCCGCCGCTCGTATCGGAAAACACAAATGGGTGGGTTTGCAAAACGGGCTCTCGTATGCTACACTCACCGTTGCTCTGACAGGGTCACCTCTCGGAGCGGCGTATAATACCGTACGGAAGCCGGCCCGCACACGATCGTCGGGCCGTTTTTCCATGCCGGTCATTCAATACGCAACCTCTTCGGGCCGTTTCCTGGTCAACAAAACGTCGGCCGAGTGGACAGCTGTCATGTTCGAAACATCCAATCACCACTCCGGCCATCCGCATGGCCCGCAGCGACCGGTTCGGCCGGCCGGTTTCGTGTTCGGCCCCAAGTTCACCCATTAGGAGCACATCCATACCATGGCAGTACGCGACCAACTAAGGCGGTCTTCGCAGACGAGCTGGCTCGACGACAAACGCACCGGACAGATTCTGAGCTTCGTCGTGCTTCCCCTCCTGCTCATCGCAGCCCTGCTATTGCCCCCCGTCTCCCTGATTCAGCGCATCGGCGACCTGGGCACCACCCGGGTGTCGGAAGAAGGCGGCGTGATCAGTGATCCGGATGGGACGCAGGTCATCTTTCAGCCCGGCACGATCGCTGAACCGTTCCGCGCCAGCCTGACCTCGGTGCCGCGCGTCACCTTCCTGGAGGGAAGCGCCGGCAAGGACCTGCTCGAGGCGGCCAAGGCCATTCCCGAGAGCCTGGTGGCTAAGAGCCCGTTCTACCAGTTGAGCCTGCGCGGTACGGCGCCATCGGAGGCAACCTGGGTCTCGCGCATTCCTAACGACAGCGAACCCTACGAGACGTTGGATGTGTACACGTGGGAGAACGATCTGCAACGCTGGCAGTGGCTGCCGCACAACATCGTGGTCAGCGAAGATGGCAGCCAGGACGACCTGATCGAGAGCGCATCGCCCGCGATTCCGCAAGCCTTCATGGTCATGCAGACGAACCCGCAGCCTGCGCTGGCCTCCCTCGATCTGGCGCAGGCCGCCGAACTGAGCGCCGAAGGCCGCAACGTCCTGTCCGAGGTTCATCCGACCGGGCTTAGCCTTGGTGCGGACGGCACAGTCACCGGCTCGCTCGACGCCACCTTCGATCAGCTGGGCAGCAGCTTCGCGGTGATCCCCGTCATCCGCAACCACGACGGCCCCATCGTCCGCACCGACCTGTTCAACAACATGCTCGTGGACGAAGCCCAGCGCAACGCGCACGTCGACACGTTGGTCAATCTCGCCGTGGGCTCGCTCTACAAGGGCCTGGACATCGACTACCGCGGGCTGGATCGCAACCTGCGCGGCGAGTACCTCCAATTCCTGAAGGAGCTGGCCGACCGGCTCCACCAGGAGGGCAAGGTGCTGCACGTTCGCGTGGAGGCGGGCAGCCAGGTGGCGGACGACCGGTTCGATACGGGCGCGTATGACTGGCGGCCGATCGGCCTGATCGCAGACACGGTGAAGATTCCTGCGCCGGTCGATCCCCGCGCCTATGTGCCGGGCGGCCAGTTCGATGCATTGCTGCGCTACGCCGTCGGCCAGATCGATCGCTTCAAGGTCCGCATGGTGTTCGGGGGCCAGAGCATCGAATTGGCAGGTGCGTACCTCCTGCCCAAGACCTACAACGATGCGCTGCAGCCCCTGATCGGCCGCATCGCGGCCGACACCGCCGTGGTCGAGCCAGGGAAGCCGCTCAACCTGGCGCTGGTCTCCACTCGCCCGACCAGCGGGCTGGTCTATGACCCCAACCTGGGCACGTACGTCTATCGCTACCAGGACGAACAGGGCAACGCGCGCACCGTGTGGCTCGAAAACGCGGCCAGCATGAACCATAAGTTCGAGACGCTCAAGAAATACAACGCCCAGGGCTTCACCCTGGAGAAGCTCCCGGCCGATGGCCTGGACGTGGACCTGTGGCCGCTGATGCGCAACTTCCAGCAGGGCCAGTTGCAGGACATCAAGAGCAACTTCCTGGTCGAGTGGACCATCCGTGACGCAAACGGGCAGACGGTCAGCGAAGTCCGGCCGCTCGGCGATGCGAACTTCGCGGTTGCGGCGCCCAACCAGCCGGGTGCGCTCCAGGTCGAGGCGGCCATCAAGGACCGCGGCCAGGTGCTCGCCATGGCCAACACCGGCGACACGATTGCCGTCGCTACGTACACGCCAACGCCCACGCCGACGCCGGTCTTCACGCCGACCCCCACCCCGAGCCCGACGCCTGAATTCGCCTTGGCGACCGCCAACAACAACGCCAACGCGCGCTCGGGCCCATCGACGGCCTACCCCCGCGTGGCCCAGTTGACCTCCGGGCAGTCCTACCGGATCACGGGCCAGAATGACGCGGGCACGTGGTGGCAGTTGTTGGTCGACGACAAGGGCGTGTGGGTCTCCGGTGACCTGGTGACCGTTGCCGGTAACGCCGAGGGCGTTGCCATCGTCGAAGTTGCGCCGCCGCCGACCGCCGTGCCCGTTGCCGCCGCGCCGAAGACGGCCGCGCCCGCAGGCAACCTCCCGGCATCGGGCACCGGCTATTTCGGCTACGGCATCC
>CAZMIS010000493.1:0-3207 GCA_964566325.1 uncultured Anaerolineales bacterium | reverse complement strand
GTGATGGGGCTCGTTCAACTCGACCGGGATGTTGCGCTCGCCGTACCAGGCCATGAGCCGCTGGTGCTCCAGGATCGAGGACCGCAGGTCATGGGGCCCACGACCATCCATGTCGTTGAACCAGAAGAGAGGCACCGCGGCCCAGGCAATATCGATCGTGTCGACGTACATCTCGGCCAGGCGGATGAAGTCGTCCGTGCCCGAGTAGGTGCGCAAGAGCGGTTCATTGCCGCGGCGGCTGGCCTTGTAGAGCGCCCGGTAGTCGTCCGCGCTGCGCACCGGAACGCCACCCGCGCCGGTCCGTCGCGGATCCTGTCGTACGGGGTGGAAGAAGTTCTCCTGTGCATCCTGGTCGACGCCGAGCGAGATGACATCGAGCACGCGAGCATCGGCGATCTCGGCGATGCCTGCCAGGGTGGCGTCCATCGTGGGAAGGCCGAAATGGTGGCGAAGGAGCGGGTAGGGCGCCTTCCATGCTATCCGCCCGACTGCCGTCTGCGGATAGCGCAAGGCGCCGGCCGCGCCGCCGGCTTCACCCCTGACGTATGCGAGCACCGACTCTCTCGGCTCGCTGCCGTCGAAAACCTGCTCGAAGAAGCCGATGGCGCGTGCACGTTCGGCAACCGGCGGCGTGCCGCCGAAGGCGAACCGGACCCCCTTCTCGCGCAGGTCATCCGCTGCCTCTGCGAATTCGGCCAGCAGCCGTTCTCCCGTCTCGGGGGTCAGCCGGTAGGAGACTCCGACGAGGTCAGCCTGCTCACTGCGCGCGGCCTCCAGCACCTGTTCGGGGGATGCGGCGGGTCCCAGGAACACGGTGCGCCAGCCTGCGACTTCAGCGAGCCTCAGGAAGTTCATGACGCCGGCAACGTGGACGCACTCGCCCAATGCTGCGGCTACAACTGTCTTCTGATGATTCATCTCTTCGAACATTTCATTTATGACCTGATTGACAAAAGATATTTTCTTTGTTAGGATAACCAAAGAAGGCCCGTTTGTCAAGGCTGGATCCTGAATTCAGAATACCAGACGTCTTCTGGATGCTCCGGAGGACATTTCTCTGCTTGCATGGAAGGGTGTTCCCAACGCGACGTGGCGCCGGCGCGGTGCTGCCCTCCAAGATGTCTGTGCTGCTGCTATACACCGGTGAGGAGTTCATGTCCCGAGTCGTCCATGAGTTTACGCCTATTCGCAGGGTACTGGCGTTGGTTCTGCCGGGCCAAGATCCGGACGCAAGCCTTGCGGCCGCATTGAGCATCCAATCGGCTCAGAACATCACACTCCTGGGCCTGGTGCGGATGCCCTCGGACGAACCACTGGCGTTCGGCATGTTGGCCGCGCGTGAGCTGCGCTCCAAGCTTCAACGTGTGAATCTGTCGCATGGCTCGCCGGTCCGGGTGAAAGTCCGCGTGACCCACGACCTTTGGACTGACGTCACTCAGCTCGTGCAACAGGACGGGTTCGACCTGATGGTGGTTGGCTATCCGGCTGGCCCTGAAGCGCATGCGGCAGAAGTCCTGGAGGGATTGGCACGACCGCCCTGTGACCTCGCACTGGTGCACGGTGCGCCTCTTCCTGGGAAGGTGCACAACGTGGTGGTGCCGGTGCGCGGCGGACCGTACGCCGAAGTTGCCATCCGATTGGCGTTGACGATCGGCAAGGCGCATGGTGCGTCGGTGAAAGTGCTCCACGTACGACCCGCAGCGAGAAATCAAGGCGCAGGTGAGGAGGGTGAGGCGGCATATGAAGGCCTTTCCGGGGTGCTCTCCCGACTGCCGGGCGTTGCCCGCCAGGAGATCGAGACGGATGACCCATTGGGCGCCATTCTGGAGGCTGCGCAGGAAGCGAGTCTCCTGGTGATGGGCAGTGCTGCGCGGCTGCGCGGGTCGTCCCTGGGCCCGATTGCCGACAGGGTCATGCGGGAGTCCCCTGCGCCCGTGATGTTGGTGCGGTCGCAACGCCCTGTCCCGGTCGAAGCATCTGGTCCGACCATGGCGGAGGGCGCCATTGCGCTGCTCGTCGATAAGTGGCTTGCTGAGAACACCTACTACGCTGATGAGTTCGGGGACGCGGATGAGTTGCTGGCGTCCAAGTCTGCCTGCGGCATGTCCATCAGCCTGGTGCTGCCTGCCTGCAACAATGAAGCCACCATCGGCAAGGTGATCCGCGCGCTCAAACCTGCCCTGTACGACAAGACGCCTCTGCTGGATGAGATCGTCGTGGTCGATGAAGGATCGGTGGATCGCACCTGTGAGATCGCTGCAAACCTGGGCGTGCCGGTGTACAGTCAGCGCGAGATTCTGTCGCAGTACGGTGAACTCGCCGGCAAAGGCGAGGCATTCTGGAAGAGCCTGTTTCTCACGCGCGGCGACCTGATCGTGTGGCTCGATCCTGAGATTGCCAACAGCGGACCGCAGTTCGTGCGGGCCCTGCTGGGTCCACTGCTCAGGGACGGGCGCTACCAGTACGTGGGCGGGTACGGGCGCTGGAAGTCGGACAGCGACGAGAGGGCGCATTCGGCCGTGAGCGAATTGGTAGTTCGTCCGCTCGTTAACCTGCTCTATCCGCAACTTGCCGGCGTCCTGCAGCCGTTCAGCGGTGCGTGTGCAGCGCGTCGTGAGGCGGTGGAGTCGCTTCCGTTCCACGCTGGCCGCGGCGTGCAGCCCGGCCTGCTGATCGCGATGTATCAGCGCTACGGCCTGCCGTCCATCGCGCAGGTCGACCTGCAGGAGCCGCTCAATCATGCCGGCGATTCGCCTTCGATGGAGACGCTGGCTGAATCGGCACATGCGACCTTGCAGGTCTTCATCGGGGACCTGGAGCGCCGCCATGGATTGGTGCTGGTCAACGACATCGATCGCACGATGAAGATAGTGCGGAGATACTTCGTGCCGGACAGTGCGGACGCGGAGCGACTTCACCTGGAGGTGCGGGAGGTGCGGGAGCACGTCCGCCCTCCGATGATCGAAATCCCGGAATATGTCGCAAGCCGCAGCGAAAGCGGCGAAGAGGTCTGGACCTGAACCAGGTTTGAGCGAGCAGATAATCCACGACCAGGCTGAACAGAGGAAATGACTATCGGACCATTGCTGCGCCGTCAATCACCCAGAGAGGAGATCCAATACCATGCACAATCTGCCTTCCATTCTTAGAATCTTACTTGTGCTTACGCTGCTGGCCGCCACCCTGGTGGCCTGCGCGAGCCCCGCA
>CAZMIS010000492.1:0-3208 GCA_964566325.1 uncultured Anaerolineales bacterium | reverse complement strand
GATCATCCACCGTGCGGCCGGGCTGAGCCGTGCCGGCAGAGAGCGGCGGCGGCGTGCCAGGCGTCAGGCTGGCCGCGGGCGACGAGCTCGTTCCACACCCTGCGCAACAGGCCGCAGCGATGAGAAGTGCGATCACGCCCGGAAAGAAACGCTCAGATCTCATGGGCACTACCCTTGCTTGCACTCCAGCACGATCACCTGCGCCTCTTCGGGCAGCCCGGAGCGGGTGACGCGCAGAGACTCCTGCGGTTCGTGTTCCGTGACCCCCATCGCCTTCAGGAACTTGGGCAGCGGGTCCAGCTTCAGCGTGCAGTGCTGCGTCAGGTAGTGCATCGGAATGATGATCCGTGGCTCGAGCTGCGCGATCACCTCCGCCGCCTTGTCGGAATCGAGGGCGCCGCCCCCGCCGACGGGCGCCATCAGTACGTCGACATTCGGCATCGACTCCACCTGGGCCTGCGTCAGCGGCTTGCTCAGATCGCCGAGGTGGCACACGGTCAGCTCGCCGAACTCAAACACGAAGACCGTGTTTTCCTCCTTGGCCTCACCCTTCGCCACCGCACCGCTCCAGGTCTGGATGCCGGTCACGAAGACCCCCTTGACCTCGTACTCGCCGGGCCGGGTCAACACCTTCGGATCGCCCTTGATGGCCGCAACATGCGCATGACCCGGCGCATCGTGGCTGACCGTCACGAAGTCGGCGCGCAGTCCCTTCGGAAGCGTGTACCCGATGCTCTTATCATACGGGTCGGTTATGATCGTGACGTTGCCCTCTTTGATTCGAAAACATGACTGACCGTACCAATCGATATCCACCAACCCCTCCGGCTCTTGATGATATCCGCATTATAACCGGGCGCGGACGAATTGCGCAAAGCGTTTTCTGGAAGTGGACAGATGGAAAGATATAGTGTATAGTTGTCAACCAGTAAATGCCGTATCGTTGCAAGAGACTGACGCATAGGAGAGCTGACGCATGGCCAGACCCCTTCTCGACTCGCCCTACCTTTACGGGATCCATGATCCGGGCGGCGAGCATCTCATGGCCGAGCGCGGGACTCCCGGATGGATCCTGTTCACCGAAGCACTGGGGAGCGACCCGAACGATCAACGCGGTGCGGATTACACGCGCTGGTCCAACGCAGGATTCGGGATCATGGTGCGCCTGAACAACGGCTACGAGCCCGGCGGCACCATTCCAGTCTCGAATCATTATCCTCAGTTCGCCCGCCGCGTGGCCAACTTTGTCCGCGCGTCGCGCGGGTGCCACATCTGGATCATCGGCAACGAGATGAACTTCGCGGTCGAGCGGCCCGGCGTCGTGCTGGACTGGAGTTCCAACCCGCCAAGGATCATCAACCCTGGCGAGGTCATCCTTCCCGGCATGTATGCGGCGTGCTACACGGCATGTCGAAACGCGATCAAGGCCCTGCCGGGCCACTCCGGCGACCAGGTGATCACCGGTGCGGTGGCGCCCTGGAACATCCAGACGACGTATCGCGAGAACCCCGCAGGCGACTGGGTCCGCTATCAGACCGATCTGTTGGCTGCACTGGGGCCGAATGGGTGCGATGGCATCTCGATCCATGCGTACACGCACGGGGCTGATCCCGCACTGATTCACGCCACCACCAAGATGGATCCACCGTACGAGAAGCGGCACTATCACTTCCGCACATACCAGGACTTCATGAATGGGATCCCCGCGAACATGCGACACCTGCCGGTCTACCTGACCGAGACCGACCAGAACGACGCCTGGCAGGACGTGAACCGGGGCTGGATTCAACGGGCTTACGGAGAGATCGACTGGTGGAACCGGCAGCCGGGAACACAGGTCATCCGCGCCGTGATCCTGTACAGATGGCCGATGATCGATCGATGGGGATTTGAACGCAAGACGGCACTTCATGAGGATTTTCGACAGGCGATGGTGCACAAGTATAGCTGGGAGGCGGCGATGCAGACGAAGCCACAGACGCAACCGACACCGGTTCAGACGACGACAGTGACCAAACCCGATTTCAAAGACATCACCAACACACTGCCGCGCGACGCGGCGCGGTTCGCGCGGCGCACTCAGGCGGACATCAAGTACGTGGTGATCAACCACACGGCAGTGCGTCCGGAGATCGGCGCGGACCGTGTGGCCGTCGCGCAACGGCAGCGTTGGCCGGGCATCATGAGCCAGTTCTATATCACCGGCGACGGACAGATTCTGCGGACCAACCCAGACACGGACGCGGTGACGCGGGACCAGGCCTGGATCTACAACGGTATCCAGATCTACGTCGCCGGGAATTTCGATGCCGCAGTTCCGTCGGACCGCCAGTTGGCCGCACTCGCACACCTCTGCGCCTGGCTCCTGGATCTCTATGATCTGAAAGCAGATGCGCTGCGCGGCGCGACGGAGTTCATCCAGACGCATTCGCCCGGCCTGCAATGGCTGGACGGGGCGCGCTGGAAGGAGAAGCTCCTGGCGCTCATCGCCGCGGTGCCTGGCTCGCCGGTCTCGTCGAACACGGATGAGGTGAAGCGACTGCAAGCCCAGGTGGCGGCGCTGCAGGCCCAGATCCAGACGTTGACCGATCAGGGGAAGCAGTTGGCGGCCGACAAGGCTGCCCTGGCTGCGCAGATGCAGACCTTGCAGAGCCAGCACGCGGCGCTGTCTGCCCAGGCCAAGACGCTGAACGAGACGAATTCGACGCTGACGGCCCGGCTGAACGAATCCGAAGCTGAACGCGAGGCGCTTCAGAAACAGGTCGCCGAGCTCCAGAAGCGGATCGCAGAACTCACGAAGACGCCCCAACTGAAGCCGCCTGCCATGCGAGACGTGGTCAACACCCTGCCAAGGCATGCCACGAACCGATACGAGACGCGCCCGCTCAGCACCATCACCACGTTGGCCATTCACCACAGCGCTGCTTCCGGCGATATCCCGCCGGCAAACGTGGCCCGCTACCACGTAAGCCGGGACTGGCCGGGCATGGGCTATCATTACTACATCACCTCCGATGGGGTCATCTACCAGTGCAACAAGCTGGAGAGCATTTCTTACCACTCTGGCTACGCGAACACGTACTCCGTCGGCATCTGCCTGGCCGGCCTGTTCATGAACGGGGCCACGCCGCCCGACAAACAGCTGGCTGCCGTCGTCGACCTTGCTGCCTATCTCTCGCAGCAACTCAACATCCGGCCTGAAAACATC
>CAZMIS010000491.1:0-3210 GCA_964566325.1 uncultured Anaerolineales bacterium | reverse complement strand
GCCGTGCATGACCAGGCTGCGGTCGCCGATCGTGATGCCCTGCGGGCAGGCGTGCAGGTAGACGCCCTGGTCCAGGTAGGTCCGGTTGCCCAGGCGGATGTTGCCGGCGAAGCGGAGGCGCACCCCGCTCTCGATCGCGGCCGCGCCGTCCATGCGCAGGATCAGGCGGTAGAGGAGGGTGCGGACCCCGATGCCGAGCGCGCCGGGGATCCAGCCGCCGAGCGCGGTGACCGTCTGCTCCAGGGCGTAGCGGAAGGGGTTGGCGGCCTGGCGGGCGAGGTAGGTGGCGACGCCGCCCTGCGCGCGAACGGCCTGGCCGGGCTGCGGCGTCACGCTGCCGGACCCCGGGCAGGCTCCGCGGTCTCCACCGCGATGTTCCGCGGGGAGTTGGGAGTGGCCACTATGGTGGGCGCCGGAGCGGCTGCTGCAACGGACGCGATGATGGGTACGACCACGAAGCTCACGCAACGGTCCGTGGAAGATCGGGCTTGTGCGTCAATGAACTACTAGTATAGACCGGTTTGTGTAACGATGCCAAATTGCGGCAGGGGGCCGAACTGCGTTCGGCTTGGGCCGAACTGCGTTCGGCGCGGGCCGCACTGGGTGAGGCGCGGGCGTCCTTCGACTGCGGCCGCACGCAGTGCGGCCTCCGCTCAGGATGCCTGTGGGGGAAGTGTGTGATACAATCGGGCGCATGACAACGGAGTCGCCTGCACCTGCTCCCGACGCGGCCGTCCTGGTGGCCGTGATGGCTGATCCCCGCGACTTCGTCCGCGCACGCGACGAAGGGTGGTACCGCATCCCCCTGGCGCGCGCACCCCGGCAGATCGCAGCCGAGTACCTGGCGTTCTACCTGACCGGGGCGTTCGAGCCTGCGGAGCGATGGGCGGTGCGGTGGATCGCCGGGGTACGGGGATATCACCTGGCGACGCGCCGCGATCTGATTCCCCACGAGCCGGCGCATGTCCGGGCGGCGGACCGCTACTATCGCGTCGACCTGGGCCCGCTCGAACAGCTCCCGCGTCCCATCCCGAGCCGCCGGCTGCGCCGGATCACGTTCATCCACACGACGTGGGGCCGGCTGATGGCCGCGGAGGAGATCAACGACCTGTGGGTACGTTCGCCGGCGAAGGAGCGCCTGTGGCGGGCGCTGCAGGCGGCCGGGCTGGAGGGGTCGACGGAGCACGATTACCCCCTGGTGGACGGCGGCCCGCCCGAGATCGATTTCGCGGTGTTTGGGGACGGGGTCCGGGCGGCGATCATGGTGGGCGGCGACCGAGAGGAGCCGGCCGAGGGGGGCCAGGTGCGGGAGCGGGCCGCCCTCGATTACATCCTGGCGCGCGGCGGCTGGACCGCCATCTACGTCGATGCGGGCGACCCCCGGAGCATCGACGCGTGCCTTCACATCCTGCGCGGGATGGGCCTGGGCCGGTCCGGCGCGCAACAACAGAGGAGCCAGCATGGCGTTTGACTTCGACACTCTCATCGACCGCAGCGGCACGGACAGCCTCAAGTGGCGCCTTTACGGCGACGCGCTGCCGCTGTGGGTGGCGGACATGGACTTCCTCGCGCCCGAGCCGGTGATCCGGGCGCTGCGGGCGCGCGTGGAGCACGGGATCTTCGGCTATGCCCAGGAGCCGCCGGAGCTGCGCGAGGTCCTGTGCGGCTGGCTGCAGCGCCGGTTCGGCTGGACGGTCGCGCCGGACGCGCTGGTGTTCGTGCCCGGCGTGGTATCGGCCTTCAACGTCGCGTGCCGCGCGTTCTGTGCGGAGGGGGACGGCGTGCTGATGCAGGCGCCCCTCTACCCGCCCATGCGCACGGCCCCCGCCAATTTCGGGCTCACGCGCGACGAGATGGAGCTGACTGCGGACGAAACGGGACGCTATCACGTGGACTTCGAGCGCATGCGCGGGACGATTACGGAGCGCACCCGCCTGTTCACCCTGTGCAGCCCGCACAACCCGACCGGCCGCGTGTTCGACGTCTCCGAGCTCACGGCGATGGCGGAGACGTGCCTCGCGCGGGACGTGATGATCTGCTCGGACGAGATCCACTGCGACCTGGTGTTCCGGCCGCACCGCCACACGCCCCTCGCGAGCATCGATCCGGAGATCTCCCGGCGAACGGTCACGGTCATGGCGCCGAGCAAGACCTTCAACATCCCGGGCCTGGGATTCTCGTTTGCGGTGATCGAGGACGAGGGTGTGCGCCGTGCGTTCGTGGCTGCGGGCCGGGACATCGTGCCGCACACCGGGCCGATGGCGTATGCCGGCGCGCTCGCCGCGTATGCGGAGGGGGAGGCGTGGCTGGAGGCGTGCATCGACTACCTGCAGGCCAATCGAGACTTTCTCCTGGACTTCGTTGCGGCGCACATGCCCGGCGTGCGGGTGGCCGCGCCCGAGGCCACGTATCTCGCCTGGCTCGATTTCCGGGGCGCGGGCCTGGGTGCGGACCCGCATGAGTTTTTCCTGAAGCATGCCCGCGTGGCGCTGAACCAGGCTGCGCCGTTCGGGCCGGGGAGCGAGGGGTTCGCGCGGCTGAACTTCGGGTGCCCGCGCGCGAGGCTGGTCGAGGCGCTGGAGAGGATGGCGGCCGTGTTGCCACGGCGGACGCAATGGCACGGTGAGGCCCCTTCGACTACCGCCGCCAGGGCGGGCACAAGGCCCTAGACTACGGCCGCCAGGGCGGGCACAAGGCCCTAGACTGCGGGACGGTTGTGAACAGTGACTTAATGGGGGTTGTTTTGACACGGTTCGGGGCTCGTGCTATACTGCCAAGCGCAGTGGGATGAGGGCGCGCCACGGAGGGATGGCCGAGCGGTTGATGGCGGCGGTCTTGAAAACCGTTGTGGCGCAAGTCACCGGGGGTTCGAATCCCTCTCCCTCCGCCAGTTGCCCGGCCTGCTGTCCTGGCCCATACCGGGGGAGGTCGCATAGTCCGGTCGAGTGCGCCCGCCTGCTAAGTGGGTAAGGGAGACTTAACTCCCTTCGCGGGTTCAAATCCCGCCCTCCCCGCTGGCCCAAGACGGGCTTCACAATTCATCGTGTCCCAGTAGCTCAGTGGATAGAGCGCTACCCTGCGGAGGTAGAGGCCGAGCGTTCAAGTCGCTCCTGGGATACCTGATACGTAGGGGCGCACACGCAGGTGCGCCCCTACCTTAACTTTGGCCCTTTGTAGGCGCAGACGGACTTTCGCGGACCGTGACGTCTG
>CAZMIS010000490.1:0-3212 GCA_964566325.1 uncultured Anaerolineales bacterium | reverse complement strand
CTGCTTGCGGGTCAGGCCGACGTAATGGGCGAGCTGCCCACGCGGGACGCCCAGCAGGTGGCGACGGGCTCCAATTCGCAGCGGTTCCGCCTGCATCCGGTCGCGTTGCCCGGCCAGTCCGTGCAGTTCTTCATGAACACGTCGATGGCGCCGTTGGATGACCTCCGTGTGCGCCAGGCGCTGCTCTATCTGTCGGGGCGGGCCGAGCTGGTCCATGCCGTCTTCGGCGAGTTCTCGCCTGTGGCCATCGGGCCTCTGACAGCCGTGACGCGGTGGTCGCTGGGATCTGCGGGCGACGCCGCGGCCTATCCATTCGATCGAGAGAAGGGACGCGCACTTCTCGCAGATGCCGGCTGGAGCGACGCGAACGGCGATGGCATCCTCGACAAGGGGGGCCGTCCCCTGGTTCTGAAGGGCGTGCTGATGAGCTGGGGCGAGCTGCCGGCCATCGGCACCATCCTGCAGTCGCAGTGGCGCGAGGCAGGTGTGCAACTGGATCTCGAGCAGATGTCGTACCCTGCTGCGCTGGAGGCCGGCCGCGCCGGTACACATCACCTGGTTCCCTTCAGCAACGCAGGCACGGATCCCAGCCTTCTGCGGACATTCTTCCACGGCGACAATATCGGGGCGTTCAACTGGTCGCGCGTCAATGAGCCGGCGGTGAACGAGGCGCTCGACATCGCGCATGCGGCCGCAGATCCGGCGACGCGGGGGTCGCTCTACCTGGAAGTGCAGCGCCGGGCGATGGCACAGGCGTGGGTCCTGCCCATTCGCGATTCGGTCAACCTGAATGCGGCCTCGACGCGCGTGCAGGGGCTGCGCTACGACGTCCAGGGGTGGAACCCCATCCTGTATGACGTCTGGCTGAGCGAATAGGCCTGGCGCAGCAGAGGGCGGCCGGCTGTGAACCGGTCGCCCTCAGAATGGCGCGGTTGCGCCACACCAGGTGATTCGCATTCCGCGCCTCCCCCGACTATAATCTCCCCCATGAGCCAGTCTTCGGGTTCGTACCTGGTCCTGTTGCGGCGGCGCCTGGTGGTCGCAGCGCTGACGTTGCTCGGCGTCGCGACCGTGGTCTTTTCGCTCGTACGGCTGCTGCCGGGAGATCCCGCGGCCACGATGCTGGCCCAGGCGGGGGCTCCGCCCGAGTCCATTGCCGCGCTGCGTGCGGAGCTGGGCCTGGATCGCCCGTTGTTGGTTCAGTACGGCGACTGGCTGGGCGGCGTCGTCAGGGGCGACCTGGGGCGCAGCCTGCTCACGGACCGGCCCGTGCTGGAGCTGATCGGCGAGCAGTGGCGTGCGACGGCACTGCTTTCCTCGTTTTCCTTCGCCTGGGCCGTCGTCCTCGGCGTCTCACTCGGCGCGATCGCTGCGTACAGCCGCCAACGGTGGCTCGATTGGCTCACGACCACTGTGGCTGTGACGGGCACGGCCGTGCCGGTATTCTGGTCCGGCCTGCTGATGATCTGGCTTCTGAGTATCGTCCTTGGATGGCTGCCGCCGCCCAGCGGTTCGCCGCTCAGCGTCATCTTGCCGGGACTCGTGCTCGGACACGCTGCGGCCGGGCCGATCGCTCGCCTGACACGTGCGGGACTCCTGGAGGTGCTTTCTCAGCCCTACATCGCCGCTGCGCGGGCAAAGGGACTGACCGAGCGCACGGTCCTGTGGCAGCACGCCGCACGGAATGCGGCCATCCCGGTCGTGACGGTGGCAGGCCTCCAGCTGGGGTTCCTCCTGGGTGGCGCAGTGGTTACGGAGACGGTCTTCAACCGCCCGGGCCTGGGGCGGCTCCTGGTTGACGGCATCCTCTGGCGTGATCTGCCTCTCGTCCAAGGCGTTGCCCTGGTCATCGCATGCATCTACGTGCTGCTCAATCTCGTCGTCGATCTGCTCGTGGGATGGCTCGATCCGCGCGTGGGGTGGCAGTGATGGCGGCACTGCAGGGCGCCCGGCGTCATCCGCGCAACCGGACACTGTTCCTGCTGGCGTGCGGCCTTGTGCTGTTCACCATCGTGCTGCTGGCTCCGCTGTTCACGGCCCAGTCACCGAATCTGACCGACCTGTCGCAGCAGCTCAGTCCGCCATCTTCCGCACATCCCCTGGGGACGGACTTCTACGGGCGGGACATCGTGAGCCGGTTGTTGCACGGCGGACGCGCAACGCTCGCCGTGGCGGCTGCGGCCATCGCGTTTGCTGTCATCGTGGGGGGCATCGCCGGCCTCCTGGCCGGCTCGATGCAGGGTTGGGCCGGCCAGGTGTGGGTCGGCGCCTTCGACCTGATGCTGGCCTTCCCGACGCTATTACTTGCGTTGTTGGTCGTCGCAGTGCTGGGGCCGGGACTGCCGGCGCTGGCGGTAGCGGTTGGCGTTGCCAGCATTCCGGGTTACGGGCGACTGGTTCGCGCACTGACGCTGTCGCTGCAGCGCGCGGCCTTCGTCGATGCCGCACGTGCGGTCGGCGCGGGTCCGTTCCGCATCCTGACGCACCACATCCTCCGCAATATCGTCCGGCCCGTGCTGGCCCTCGCCACCCTTGACCTGGGGCGTGCAATCATCAGCGTGGCCGCCCTGGGCTACCTGGGACTGGGCGCGGCGCCGCCTCAGGCTGAGTGGGGGCTGATGCTGTATGAAGGTCGAGGGTACATTGCGAGCGCGCCCTGGGCCAGCTTCGTCCCCGGTCTGGCCATCACCGTGACTGTCCTGATCGTCACGTTTCTGGGCGACGCACTGGTGGAGTGAGCGCGTTACCCGAGCGCTGCTTCCAGGTCGGCGGCCGCGTCGAACCTGGCTACGATCTTCATGAAGCTGGCAAGTGTTTCGGCGCGCAGCCGCAGCGCGCGTAGCTTGCCGCCGATGGGGTCGGTGGCACCTGTGCCGACCGCATAGGATCCGTGGAACGCGAAATACGCCTGATTCAGCTTGCGGATCGAGTAACCGCGCTCGACGAGCAGGCCCCGCCGCGCCTCCATATACGCTTCCGCGGCCTCGATCTGGCCCGCGGCCAGCAACCGGTCAACTTCCAGACGCGTCTCACGCATGAAGGCGCCGAATTCGAAGCTGGTCTCGACCCGTGAAGGGCTGAGCCAGTCTTCCTGCATGGAGAGGGGCCGCGGCCAGGGAGCGGGCGACAGCAGGTCGGGGTAGTAGCGCTCCATCACCAGGCGGCTGACCTCGTCGCCGATGACATCGGGCGCCTGGGTGACTTTGTTGGGG
>CAZMIS010000489.1:0-3213 GCA_964566325.1 uncultured Anaerolineales bacterium | reverse complement strand
GATCACGTGGAGCCCGGCCTCCCGGCCGCGCTGCGTCAGGCGCTGCAGTGCATCGCCGACGGGCTTGCCGCCGCTCTGCAGCAGGTCGGCCAGCTCGTCGATCGCCACCACGATGCGCGGCAGGCTGCGATTCGCCCGGTCCCGCCGCTCCATCTCCTGCACCAGCTCCTGCAGCAGGTCCAGCGCGGCATCGGCCTCCTGCACCACCCCTTGCCGGCGCCAGACGTGCGGCAGATCGCCCAGCGGCCCGAAGCCGCGGCCCTTGGGATCGATCAGCGCCAGCTGCAGGCGCCCCGCGTGATTGTGCATGGCCAGCGACGCCAGCAGCGTCCGCAGGAGCGCGGTCTTGCCGCTGCCGGTCGTTCCGGCCAGCAGGACGTGCGCCACGTCGGGGCTGTCGAGCCGCAGCAGCAGGGGCGCGCCGCCCTCGTCCACCCCCAGCACCGCGCAGTTGGGGGGCACGCTCGACAGCTTCCCGCACAGCTCAGCCAGGTCCACCGCGCGGCTCGTCTCCCGCGGCACCTCGATGTGCAGCACGCCGCCTTCGCGATACACCCGCGCAGATCGCACGCCGAGCGAGAAGGCAAGCTCCTCCGCCAGGTTGCTGACCTTGGTCAGCCGCGTCCCGAGCGCGGTGGTCACGTCGAACCGGACGAACCGCGGCGTCACCCGGGCCTGCCAGACGCGGGCCGGAACCTTATGCGCGCCCAACACCGTCTCGATGCGAGCTGCCTGAAGTTCATATTTGTTCGCCATCGCGACCTCCTGCGCAGTCCGCCGTGTCACCCGGTGCCGGGACCCTGGGCGTCGATGCAATAGTACAAGCGTTCTGAAAAGAGTGTAGCACACCCGGGGCTTGTGTCAATCGAACATAACCCAACTTATCCGCAGGATATCCCTGAATTTCGCGCGCAAAGATCCATGCTATAATAGCGCGTGTGCAATCTCGCCGCCGGTGCATGGCGCATCGACGGCCCAACGAGGAACCACATGGCAGATCAACGAACCCGCCGGAGCGCGGGCACGATACTGATGGCCGCCGGCCTCCTCCTGATCCTGGTCGTGGCAGGTTACCTGGCCTGGACGGAGATCGAGGCCGCGCAGGTGCGCGCCGCGCTGCGGCAGAACGCGACG
This sequence comes from uncultured Anaerolineales bacterium, assembly GCA_964566325.1. Taxonomy (GTDB): domain Bacteria; phylum Chloroflexota; class Anaerolineae; order CG2-30-64-16; family CG2-30-64-16; genus JALOOB01. The sequence goes on along the minus strand of CAZMIS010000489.1, from coordinate 2,079 downwards.
GCCGCAGTGGCGGTCGCGCCGACACCGGCGCCGGCACAGGCGCCGACAGAGGCGCCGACAGAGGCGCCGACCGCGGCTCCGGCCGAGGCTGCGACGGAAGTCGTGCCGCTGCCAACGGTGCCGGCGGCGGAAGCGCCCGCCGTGGCGTCTGCTGCCGCTGTGGCAGCCGCCGTCCCGACGGACGCCGGGGGCACCAGCGTGCCCCCGACCCCGCGCGCCACGGCCACCCGCAGGCCCGCCGCTGCAACCGCAACGCCGCAGCCGGCCGCCGCGCCTCCCGCAGCCGCGCCGGAAGCGATCGCGCCGGTGCGGATGGTCTTTCCCGTCGCCAACCTGACGATCGACACGCAGGTCGAGCCGATGGGGTGGGAGGTCGTGCAGACGGCCAACGGGCCGGTGTCGCAGTGGGTCATCCCCAGGAACACCGCGGGCCATCACCTTGACAGCGCGGCGATCGGCCAGGGCGAGAACATCGTCCTGTCCGGGCACAACAACATCTACGCCCAGGTCTTCAAGCCGATCAGCCTGGCGTGGGACAACGACCGCCGCACAGCGGTGGACGACTACACGGACAAGTCGGACGTCCTGAACGGGCTGCCCATCCGGCTTTACGGGTCGGACGGCAAGGAATACACGTACGTGGTGACTGAGTTCTACCGGCTGAAGGACACGGGCGTACCGGTGCAGCAACGCCTGGACAACGCCCGCTTCATCCGGCCGGCGGGCGACGAGCGGCTGACGATCGTGACATGCTGGCCGCCGTCGAACAACACGCACCGGCTGATCGTCATCGCGAAGCCCGCCCAGCCCGCGCAGTGACGGGAGAACGGCAGAGAGGCGAGTCCGACGGTAGCTGCCAGCATCCGGGATGCCAGCATGGGGGATGCCAGCATCCTGAGCGGAGTTCCGGCCAGCGGTCCGGCCGGAACGCAGTCGAAGGAGGCCGGAGGAGGCTGCTGTCGCGGGCCCAGGTGGTGCTGGGGCTGGTCTTCGGCATCGCCGCCTTGGTCCTGGCGGCACGGGCGATCGACTTCGAGGCGCTAAAGGAGGCGCTGCGCGGGGTGCGGCCGCTCTTCGTGCTGCTGTCGTTGCTGGCCAGCCTCGTGACGCCCGTGCTCAAGGCGATGCGCTGGCGCTGGCTGTTTCACCCGCTCGATCCCGGGCTGAGCACGCTGGGGCTGGCCGGCCACGTGGTGATCGGGCAGGCGACGAATTTCCTGATCCCGGGCCGCTGGGGCGAGCTGGTGCGGACCTTCCTGGCGGGCGAGGATACGGGCATCAACAAGTGGACCGTGCTGGGCACGCTGGCCGCGGAGAAGCTGATCGACCTGGTCGTGCTGGCCGTGCTGGTGCTGCTCCTGCTGCCCGCGGTGACGCTGCCTGAGGCGCTGGCCGGCCGGGTGCAGCTGATCGTGGGGGGTGCGCTCGCGGTGACGGTCGTGGCGGCCGCGCTGCTGGGCGGCCGGTCCGTCTGGATGAGTCTGGTCGACCGCGTGCTGGTGCACGCGCCGGCCGCCGCGGTGACCCGCTGGCGGGCGCGCATCGATGCATTGCTGGAAGGGCTCGCGGCCCTCGGCCGCGGCCGGGCCGCCGGACCCATCTGGGGCTGGACCCTGCTCTTCTGGACCATGGCTGCACTGACGAATCTGCTGCTGCTGCTGGCCTTCGGGCAGCCGCCGTCGGTCGTGGCCGCGCTCCTGGTGCTCGCGGCGCTGCAGGGCGGCATCGCGGTGCCGTCCACGCCGGGCAAGATCGGCGTGTTCCAGCTGCTGAGCATGGCCGCGCTGGCCGTGGCCGGTGTGCCCCAGGCCACGGGCCTGGCCTTCGGCATCGTCCAGCACGTGCTGGTGGTGGGCAGCATCACAGGATGGGCCGCCCTGACCCTGTGGCGGCGCAGCTTGAGCTTGAGCGGCCTGGTGCGCGCATCTGCCTCATGGCAGAGCGGGCCGGCCGGGGAGGTTTGACCGATGAGACGAACGCTACGAACGACGCTCTACGGCGCTGCCGGCGCCGTCCTGCTGATCGCCATGCTGGCCGCCCCGGGCGCGTGGGCCACGCCCGGGCAATCCGGCTTGTCGT
>CAZMIS010000488.1:0-3225 GCA_964566325.1 uncultured Anaerolineales bacterium | reverse complement strand
TGCTTCGAGCGCGGCGTCACCAAGACCGGCAGCGCCGCGAGCCGCACCGACGGCTTTGCCGACGTGTGGAAACGCGGCCACTTCGGCTGGGAGTACAAGGCGCCGGGCAAGAGCCTCGAAGGAGCGCTCAAGCAGCTGATGATGTATGCGCTGCCGCTGGACAACCCGCCGCTGCTGGTGGTGAGCGACCGCCTGCGCATCGAGGTACACACCCATTTCACCGGCACGCCCAGCGAGCGGCATGTCTTCGCGCTCGAGGAGATGGGCCGCCCCGACGTGCAGCAGCGGCTGCGCGCGCTGTGGCTGTCTCCTGACGACTTCAAGCCGCGGCGCAGCAACCGCGACATCACCGAAGAGGCGGCGCGCACCTTCGCCGGCACCGCCGAGCGGCTGCGCGCGGCAGGCGTGTCGGCTGCCGAGGTCAGCCACTTCCTGACGCAATGCCTGTTCTGCTTCTTTGCCGAAGACGTGGGCCTGCTGCCTTCGCGCCTGTTCGAGCGGCTGGTGGGCGTGAGCATCCAGCCTGCGCAAATGCGCGTGCAGCTCGGCAAGCTCTTCGAGGCGATGCGCGAGGGTGGGCTGTTCGGCGTGGATGCGGTGCCGTGGTTCAACGGCGGCCTCTTCAAGGCCATCGACGTACCGGCGCTGACCGAAGCCGACGTCTCGGCCCTCAAGGGCGCCAGCGCGCTCAACTGGAGCGCCATCGACCCGAGCATCTTCGGCACGCTGTTCGAGCGTGGTCTCGACCCGAGCAAGCGCAGCCAGCTCGGCGCGCACTACACCGACCCGGCGACCATCCTGCGCCTGGTGGAGCCGGTGGTGCAGCGGCCGCTGCTTGCCGAGTGGCAAGTGAGCAAGGCGGCGGTGGAGAAAGCGCTTGGCAAGAGCAAGAAGTACAACGACAAGGCCTACCGCGACGCACAGGCGGCGTTCGTCGGCTTCCTGGAGCGGCTGAAGGGCTACCGCGTGCTTGACCCGGCCTGCGGCAGCGGCAACTTTCTCTACCTGGCGCTGAAGTGCCTGAAGGACATCGAGCACCAGGTCAACCTGGAGGCCGAGGCGCTGGGCCTGGAGCGCCAGCACGACGTGACCGGGCCTCACAACGTGCTGGGCATCGAACTCAATGAGTTTGCCGCCGAGCTGGCACGCGTGACGGTGTGGATCGGCGAACTGCAGTGGCGCATCCAGCGGGGCTATGGGTTCAAGACGCAGCCGGTGCTGGAGCCGCTGGATCACATCGAGTGCCGTGATGCGGTGCTGAATGCGGATGGGACGGAGGCGGCATGGCCGAAGGCGGATGCGGTGGTGGGGAATCCGCCTTTCGTGGGCGACAAGAAGATGCGCTCGGAGTTGGGCGATGTCTACACCGAGGCGCTGCGGGCGGCCTACAAGGGTCGCGTGCCGGGCGGGGCGGATCTGGTGTGTTACTGGTTCGAGAAGGCGAGGGGGCAGATCGAGCGGGGGGAGTTGCTGCGGGCGGGGTTGGTGGCGACGAATTCGATCCGGGGTGGGAAGAACCGCGAGGTGCTGTCGGCGGTCTTGAGCACGACACGAATCTTCCTGGCCTGGTCTGACGAATCGTGGACCAACGACGGCGCATCAGTTCGGGTCTCGCTTCTCGCATTCGGTCACGATCAGAGCCCAGCGCTTCTAGACGGCGAGCCGTGCGCTGAGATCAACGCGGACCTCACGCGAGGAGGTGCCAGTGGGCCGGATCTGACCGTCGCGAAGCAACTCGGCGAGGCGACAGATGTCTGCTTCGAAGGCATCAAGAAGTACGGCTCGTTTGACATTCCGGGGGATGTTGCAAGGCAGTGGCTCCTGTCAGCCGGCAATCCCAATTGCCGCCCCAATGCTGATGTGCTGAGACCGTGGATCAATGCGAGCGACGTAGTGAGGCGGGATGGTGACAAGTGGATCATCGACTTCACTGACATGACGCAAGTCGACGCCGCGCTGTACGAGAAGCCATTCGAGCACGCACGGACGTTCGTGCAGCCTGAGCGCGCGAGTGACCGCAACGAGCGAACGCGAACATATTGGTGGCTGTTCGAGCGTCCGCGTATTGAACTTCGCCGTGCGGTGGAGCGTATCCCACGCTACATCGTGACCCCGGTGGTGGCGAAGTTCCGCACGTTCAGTTGGCGTGGCGAGCCAACGCTCCCAATGAACGTGCTTGACGTCATTGCACGAGCAGACGACAGCACCTTCGGCACATTGCACAGTCGCTTCCACGAACTCTGGTCGCTGCGCATGTGCACCTGGATGGGCGTGGGCAACGACCCCCGCTACACACCCACCACCTGCTTCGAGACCTTCCCCTTCCCCGCGGTCCTCACCCCCGCCGACACCGCCCACCAGCGCACCGAGGCGATCGACGGCGGAGCGCTGATCCCCGCCAATCTGCCGGCCACCGTGCGCCCTCACGCCGAAGCCATCGCCCACGCCGCCAAGCGCCTCGTCGAACTGCGCGATGCTTGGCTCAACCCGCCCGAGTGGACCGAGCGCGTCCCCGAGGTCGTGCCGCTGGGCATGACAACCTCGCCGTACCCCGACCGCATCGTTGCCAAGGCCGGCTTCGAGAAGGAAGTCGCCAAGCGCACGCTGACCAACCTCTACAACCAACGCCCCGCCTGGCTCGCGCAGGCGCACGAAGCACTCGATGCCGCCGTGGCAGCTGCCTACGGATGGACCGACTACACCCCGTCGATGCCCGATGACGAAATTCTGCGGCGGCTGCTCGCGCTGAACCTGGAGCGCGCGGCGGCGGAAACGACGGCGCGGCCCACACGATGAATCACGACAGCAAGTCGCCCTTGAAGGACAAGCCTTTGCGCCATGCCGGGCAATCGCTTGAAGAAGAGCGCCGGAATCTGATCGACGACAAGGTCCAGTTCCCCGTCCTCCTTGCGCTCATGTACATCGTGCTGGCCGGCCTCGAGTGGTGGCGGTATCTCAAGGACAGTCCGCCGCAGCCCGCCCTTGCCACGGCCGTCGCCGTGGTCGCTGCTCTCTTTGTCGGATGGCGGATCGTTCGGATTCGGCCAAAGCTGAAGGCGCTTGCGCTCGGGATCGAGGGTGAAAAAGCCGTCGGTCAATTTCTCGAACGCCTGCGCGAGCAGGGCTGCGTCGTCTTTCACGACGTCGTCGGCACCGACTTCAACATCGACCATGTGGTGATCGGGCCTGCTGGCGTCTTCACGGTCGAGACGAAGACGTGGCGAA
>CAZMIS010000487.1:1565-3235 GCA_964566325.1 uncultured Anaerolineales bacterium | reverse complement strand
GGGACGGCAATGGCTGTACGAACCGACGATCTTGTCGCACAGCTTAAGCAGCAGATCCTTAGCTTCCAGGCGCCGACGCGCACCGTGGATGTGGGGACCGTTCTGTCTGTTGGCGACGGCATTGCACGCCTGTCTGGCTTGACCAACGCGCGCGCCTCGGAGCTGGTGGAATTTGAAAACGGCACGCTCGGCATCGTCCTGAACCTCGAGACGGACAACGTGGGCGTGATCATCATGGGCGACTACTCCGAGATCGCCGAGGGCCAGCTGGTCCGCTCGACCGGCCGCATCGTGTCGGTGCCTGTCGGCGAGGCGATGATCGGCCGCGTGGTGAACGCGGTCGGCCAGCCCATCGACGGCAAGGGCCCGATCAGCGGGGACAAAGTCCGCCCCATCGAGCGCATTGCGCCCAACGTCGTGACCCGCAAGAGCGTGGATATGCCGGTTCAGACGGGCATCAAGGCCATCGACGCCATGATCCCCATCGGCCGCGGGCAGCGCGAGCTGATCATCGGCGACCGGCAGACGGGCAAGACGGCCCTGGTCATCGATACGATCATCAACCAGAAGGGCCAGGACCTCATCTGCATCTACGTTGCCATCGGCCAGCGGATGAGCCAGGTCGCACAGGTGGTGGCGACGCTCGAGCAGTTCGGCGCAATGGCGTATACGGTCGTCGTCTCGGCCACTGCGTCCGAGCCTGCTGCGCTGCAATACATCGCGCCCTACTGCGGCACGGCCATCGGCGAGGAGTTCATGGAGCAGGGCAAGGATGCACTGATCGTGTTCGATGATCTGTCGAAGCACGCCCAGGCATACCGCCAGGTGTCCCTGCTGCTGCGCCGCCCGCCTGGACGTGAGGCGTATCCCGGCGACGTGTTCTACCTGCACAGCCGGTTGCTCGAACGTGCCGCGCGCATGGCCCCGGAGTACGGCGGCGGCTCGCTGACCGCGCTGCCGATCATCGAGACGCAGGCCGGCGACATCTCCGCCTACATTCCGACGAACGTGATTTCGATCACCGACGGCCAGATCTTCCTCGAGAGCGACCTGTTCTACGCGGGCATCCGGCCTGCGGTGAACCCAGGCCTCTCCGTCAGCCGCGTCGGTGGCGCAGCGCAGACCAAGGCCATGAAGCAGGTCGCGGGCAAGATGAAGCTGGAGCTGGCGCAGTTCCGTGAGCTGGCCGCGTTCGCCCAGTTCGGCTCTGACCTGGATGCGGCCACCCAGCGCCAGCTGGATCGCGGCCAGCGGATCACCGAAATCCTGAAGCAGCCGCAGTACCGGCCGTGGTCGCTGGAGGATCAGGTCATGGTCTTCTACGCGGTGACCAACAGCTACCTGGACAAGGTCCCGTTGGATCGGATCGTGGAGTGGCAGGAGGGGTTCCTGAAGTTCATGCACGGGACCCATCCGAACATCGGGCGCACCATCGCCAGCGCCAGGAAGCTGGATGATGCGACGACCGACGGCCTGAAGCTGGCCATCCAGGATTTCAACCAGGCGTTCCTGTCGTAGGGGCGGTGACATTTCACGTGGCCCTGTAGGGGCGAACCTGCGTGTTCGCCCCGCCGGGCGGTGACACACCGGGCGGCCACACAGGGCCGCCCCTACACGGTGACATTTCACGTGGCCCTGTAGGGGCGAACCTGCGTGTTCGCCCCGCCGGG
>CAZMIS010000487.1:0-1465 GCA_964566325.1 uncultured Anaerolineales bacterium | reverse complement strand
TAGGGGCGAACCTGCGTGTTCGCCCCGCCGGGCGGTGACACACCGGGCGGCCACATAGGGCCGCCCCTACCGCGGACAATCGTTGGGGGAAGGGTACGCATGCCCAGTACACGCGAAATCCGGCGCCGGATCCGCAGCGTCAAGAACATCGCCAAGGTCACCAAGGCGATGGAGACGGTGGCTGCTTCCAAGATGCGCAAGGCGCAACAGCAGGTGTTGGCCACACGTCCCTATGCCTCTCGTGCGTGGGACGTGCTGACTTACCTGGCGCGCCTGCGCCGCTCGAATGTCGCCGAGCAGCCGCTCCTCCAACAGCGCCCGATCAAGAAGGTCTGCCTGCTGCTGATCACAGGCGACCGCGGGCTGGCCGGCGCCTACAACAGCAACGTCATGCGTGAGGCCTTCGACCGGATCGAGGAGTGGGAGCGCCAGGGCATGGACGTGAACCTGGTGACGATCGGCCGCAAGGGGCGGGACTTCATGTTGCGCCACGGCCCACCCCTGCGGGCAGAGTTCACGGGGTTGAGCGACCGGCCGACCAGCAACGACATCGCACCCGTGGCGAACATCGTCATCGAGGATTTCGTCGATGGCAAGTACGATGCGGTGTACATGGTGTTCACCCGGTTCGGCAGCACCTTGCGCCTGGAGCCGACGACGTGGCAGCTGCTGCCGATCGTGACCGCCGAGCCGGAAACCCCGATGGCTGCGGACTACATTTTCGAGCCAGACCCGCAGACCATTCTGGGCGAAGTGCTGCGCGGCCTTACCGAGATTCAGATCCTGCAGGCCGTCTACGAGGCGATTGCCAGCGAGCAATCCGCGCGCATGGTCGCCATGCGCAACGCGACGGATGCGGCCAACGACCTCATCGGCGAGCTGACCCTGTCGTACAACAAGGCGCGCCAGGAAGCCATTACCAAGGAATTGTTGGACATTGTCGGTGGCGCGTCCGCGCTGACCGCTGCCTGAGCAGAAGTACCATCATCGGAGTTGAGACATGGCAAATAGCGGTGCTAAGGGAAAAGTCGTGCAGGTCATCGGACCTGTGGTCGATGCTGCGTTCGACCAGCAAGACCTGCCGAACGTGTTCGACGCGCTGGAGATCCCCCTGGACGATGGCGGCCGCCTGGTCTGCGAGGTGCAGGGGCAGTCGGGCGAAGGCTGGGTGCGTGCCGTAGCCATGTCCAGCACGGATGGCCTCCGCCGCGGCATGGACATCATCGGCACGGGCGCGCCCATCAAGGTTCCGGTGGGCCCCGGCACGTTGGGCCGGATCTTCAATGTGCTGGGCGATGCGATCGACACGGATGCGCCGGTGGATGCAGCCGACCATTACCCGATCCATCGCGCGGCCCCGTCCTTCGTCGAGCAGTCGACCCAGGCCGAGGTGTTCGAGACGGGCGTGAAGGTCATCGACCTGATTGCGCCGTTCACGAAGGGCGGCAAGACGGCCATCTTCGGC
>CAZMIS010000486.1:0-3237 GCA_964566325.1 uncultured Anaerolineales bacterium | reverse complement strand
CACGTTAGGCGAGCTCTCGCCCAAGCCCCACCCATGGCTCTACGCCGAGGCCGCGCGCGTCGGCCTGGGCATCCCCTTCGAGGAACGCGAGTCGGTGCTGGGCATCGAGGACTCCGGCGCGGGGGTATGCGCGATCCGCCTGGCAGGCTTCCCCACGGTCGGCCTGGCCGGCGGCAACATCGCAGAAAGCGGCACGCGCGCGCTGTGCCACTACTGGTGTGAGGATCTGGACGCGGTGTCGGATCTCGTCGGGGGCTGAGGTCCGCTACTCCCGGTAGTGTGCGCCCATGCTCTGCTTGTTCTCCCAGGCAGCCTGTGCGACGATCACGGCCGTGTGCACCGCATGCCGCAGGCCGATCAGCTCATCGGTCAGCTTGCTGCGGCGATAGAAGTGGACGATCTCGGCCTCCAGGTGCTTCAGCTCGCTCAGTGCCCGGGTGAGCCTAGCCGTCGTGCGCACCAACCCCACGTAGTTCCACATGATGTGCTTGATCGCGCTCATGTCCTGGTGGATCAGCGCCGGGTCCGGCTCGTCCAGGCCCAGGTCCTGCCACGGCGGAATGTCCTCCCCCGCCGGTCGCTCGCCCTGCGCCAGATTGGCCAGGATGTCTTCTCCCGCGCGGCGGCCCCACACCAGCCCCTCGAGCAGCGACGTGCTCGCCAGCCGGTTCGCACCGTGCACGCCCGTGCACGACACTTCTCCCACCGCGTACAGGTCGCGCAACGTCGTGCGGCCCCACGCATCCGCCCATACGCCGCCGCACGAGTAGTGCGCTGCGGGCACCACCGGCACGAGATCGCGTGCGATGTCCACCCCATACACCCGGCACTTCTCCGCGATGGTCGGGAAGTGACCCAGGATGTCGTCCTTGGGGATGTAGGAACGCAGGTCCAGGTAAACATGCGTCAGGCCCCTGGAGAGCATCTCGCGGTGGATGCTGCGGGCCACGATGTCGCGCGGGGCCAGATCCCGCCACTCCGGCGCATACCGCTGCATGAACGGCTCGCCCGATGCGTCTACCAGCCGCGCACCGGCCCCGCGCACCGCCTCGGAGATGAGGAAATTCGGCGCGCCATCCTGGTGGAAGGTCGTCGGATGGAACTGGATGAACTCCATGTTGATGAGGCGGGCGCCCGCGTTCCACGCCATCGCGACGCCGTCGCCCCGCGCGCCGGCCGGGTTGGACGTGCGCAGGAAGATCTGACCCAGCCCACCGGTGGCCAGCACCGTCTTCCCGGCCAGGCAGCGCCGCACCTCGCCGGTCGCCTGGTCGAAGAGATACGCGCCCACGCAGGATAGCGGCTCATAGACGCACAGCCGGTTCTGGCCGTGATGTGCGGGCGTGAGCAGGTCGACGGCCGTGTGACCCGTCAGCAGCGTCACGTTCGGATGCTCGCGCAGCGCGCGCACCAGTGCCAGTTGGATCGCCTCGCCCGTGTGGTCCGCCACGTGCAGGATGCGGGACAGCTTGTGGCCGCCCTCGCGCACCAGCGACAGACTGCCGTCCGCAGTCCGGTCGAACGCCACATCCACGCGATCAAGAAGCACCGTCTCGACGGCCCCAGGCCCCTCCTCCGCCAGCAGCTGCACCGCCGAAGGGTAGCTGTGCCCCGCGCCCGCGGCCAGGATGTCTGCCGCGAGTGCGGCGGGGTGATCGTCTACACCGGTGTAGATGATGCCACCCTGCGCGTAGAAGGTATTCGTCTCTTCGGGCTCGGCCGCGCGCGTGGCTACGGCGACGCGCACCCCGCGATCGGCCAGCGTCAGTGCGGCCGTCGCGCCCGCGATCCCTGACCCCAGCACCAGGACCTGTGTCTCGATCGGATTGGACATGTTATGCCGCCGTGAAATAGAGCGCGGTCATGTAGCGCCGCGAGAACTCGGGATGTACGGTCAGTTCGACGTAGGTGGCCTTCGACGCCAGCCGGCCGGCCACCGTGCGGCGCACCTTGGAAACCAACAACTGGCGGGCCCCGGTTCCGGCCGCGTTGCCCACCTGCGAGAACTTGTGGATCGGCAGCGGGGGGAACATCCCCACCCGGATGCTGCTGTGCAGGTCCAGGTACGTGCCGAACGCGCCTGCGATGATGAATTCGTCGATGTCGTCGTGCGTCGCGCCTGCCTCCGCGAGGAGGATCTCAAGGCCGGCACGGATGGCAGCCTTGGCAAGCTGGATCTCGTTGATGTCCTTGCGGCTGACCGTCACGGCCTTGCCGTGGCCCGTCTGGTGAGCCGGGGCCAGGGTGAATGCCAGCATGCCGTCGGTCCCGGCGACCCCCGGGGCGCCGGTCCGGATGGCGCCCTTGCGATCGATGATCCCCGAGCGGTACATCTCGCTCACGACATCCATGATGCCCGAGCCGCAGATGCCCACCGGCGGCTGTCCCTCTATGGTCTTCAGATGCACCACGCCGTCGACGATCTGCACCTTCTCGATCGCGCCCGGTGCAGCGCGCATGCCGTCGCGGATGTGCGCGCCCTCGAAGGCAGGGCCGGACGCACACGAGCAGCACCAGATGCGGCCCCCGCGCGCGACCGTCACCTCGGTGTTGGTACCGATGTCGATCGCGACCAACGTCTTCTCGCTCTCCCATGCGCCGGTGCCAAGGGCCATCGCGACATGGTCGCCGCCCACGTAGCCCGCGATGTTCGGCGGCATGTAGACGTAGGCCGCAGGCGCGAGCGCCAGCCCGATCTCGGATGCGCGGAAGGTTAATGCTTCGGAGCCGGCCGCCACGTATGGCGCCAGTGCCAGTTGCCGCGCCGGCAGCCTGGCAAAGAGATGCTGCATCGCGGTGTTGCCCACGATGACGGCATCGACGACGTCCCGCGTCTCCCGGCCCGCCTCCGCGCAGAGCCGCCAAACCAGGTCATTCAGCGTCTCGACCATGCGACGTTGCAGCGTCTCGGCGCCGTCCTGGTGGGTCATCGTGTAACCGATCCGGCTGATCACGTCCTCGCCATAGCTGATCTGCGGGTTCGGCGCACCGCTCTTGGCCAGCGTCTCGCCCGTCGCCAGGTCAACCAGGTAGCCCGCCAGCTTGGTCGTGCCCATGTCGGCGGCGAACCCGAGCAGCGGGGTCCCCACCGGCGCCACCGCGATGACTTCCCCATCACGGATGGCCAGCCTGGCCGACCACCCCTGCTCCCGCAGCCTGGGCGACAGCGTCTGCAGCACCGGCAGGGCGAACCGGATTTCATCGGGCGAGCCCAGCGCATCCAGCAGCCGGACCGTG
>CAZMIS010000485.1:0-3244 GCA_964566325.1 uncultured Anaerolineales bacterium | reverse complement strand
GTCGGGCAACACGTCATACAATCGCGCCGCGAGCCGGGCCGTCTGCTCCACGCCGATGGGAACGCTGTCCCAGCGCCCGCGACCCGCGTTCCATACGCACATCAACCTGCCGCTGTCGCGCTCGGTGCGCACGCCGCTGCGCGCAACCTGCCCCAGGCTTTCCCACCAGCCGGGCGGTCCGGTCGCGCTGCGATGGTCCAGGCGCCAGTCCTCCACATTGATCCGCCAGTCGCCGCGCTTCATGATCAGCCGGCCGTTCACGTACACGGTCGGCCGCTTCGCCACCATGTCGCAGTGGATCACCGATTCCACGTCGCCACCGAGGCCCGCACTGTGACCCAGGGCGATGTGAACCGTATGGGCCTTCTTCTCGTCCACCACGCCCAGCCCCGTCAGGTCCTGGACGGCCGGGTTCAGGCCGAATCCCACCTCGGCCAGGTTGGACCAGTTCGCGTCGCCGCGGCGCTCCGCATACGCGACCTGCGACTCGTGCAGGTAACGGGCCGTGCCGCAATCCGGGGGATCCATGCTCACCATGCGTCCCTCGCGGAAGGTCAGCAGCACTTCCTCCTCCGGGGCGAGCACCTTGCCCGGCACCGATCCGTTGATCACGATGCGCCCGTCGCCGTCGCGCGGGATGATGTACACCTCGCCCGGGGGCAGGTTGGACCAGGCCCCCTCGCGGATGACGCCGTCGTTGATGCCCGGCGGATACTCCCATCCGCCCACGCGGACGTTGAGCCGGTGCTCCCGGCGGCGGCGGTCGGTGGTGACGATCTCCAGCCGCCGGCCCAGGATGAGCGCCAGGCTCAGGAGCTGGGCCTGCTCGCTGATGGCCGCATAGTCGGTGTCGACCGTCCTGAGGACCTCTGCCGTGACGCCGGGCGCGTGGGCCATCTTGGCGCGGCGGCTCCAGCTCGCGTGGAGCACGCGCATGCGATAATGGAGATGCTCCGGATGGTCCGAAAGGCAGCTCAGGATCGCGTCCGACTCCCGGATGGCTGCCTCGGTGGGCAGCGGCAGGCTCTCGTTGACCCCCATGTCCAGCTGCAGCACCCGCGGCACGAAAAGCGCGGTCGTGTGGATGCCCAGCTCCCGCGCGACCCGCGCCACCACGTCGACCACCTCCATGGAGCCGACGTCCGCGAAGATGAGCAGGTTCTGATCTCGCCGCAGGCCGAAGGAACGCGTCAGGATGTTGTGTGCGGCACGCACGAGCTTCGCAGGTTCAGTCACCCGTTCACCTACACTTCCGATATCGGCCGCGCGGAGGGCTCATCTGCGAACGCCTCACTGCGCCGCCGCTTCGCAGGCCATGGCCTCCAGGACCGGCAGGCCGAACCCCTCGTACTCGCTCAGGAACACAGCACCCGTCGCCAGGGCGTACAACGCCGGCTTGTCCTCTTCGGCGACCCAGCCGGTGAATCGAACGTGATCCGCCAGCCCCAGGCGCTGCACCGCCGGCCGCGGATCGGGCGTGAAGGGCGTGTCCGCCGCGGGCAGCTTGCCCGCGATGACCAGCGCGGGAGGCTGCTCTCCGGCATCCGTACAGCGCGCGACGACCCTCGAATACGCCTCCAGCGTCCGCAGGATGTTCTTGCGGACATCGAAGCCGCCCAGGTAGAGCAGGAACGGCTCATGGGGCAGCCCATACCGGGCGCGCACCCGGTCCAGGTTGTCGGGCGCCAGCACCCCTGGCTCACAGGCCGCGATGGCCAGGTGGACCGCATGGACGCGCTCGGGCGGGATCCGCAGGTGATCGACGATGTCCCGCCGGCTGGCCTCCGAATCGGTCAGGACTGCCGAAGCAAGCCGGGCCGACCTGGCCACCAGCCACGCGTAGCCACGCTGGAGCACACCGCCCCGATAGGGGGGCAGCAGCACCGGGATCAGATCGTGCACGGTCACCACGACCGGACATGGCCGCCACAGTGCGGAGCCCCAGTAGGGGACAAAGGCCACATCGGCGCCGGCCCGGCGGCAGGCCAGCGGAAACGCCACCTGTTCGAACCAGAGCTTGGCCAGGTTCGTGCTGACAGAGTCGAATGGCGTTCGGGCTCGCATCGACCGCCACCCCGCGGGCAGGGGCGCCTCATCGCCCCGATGAACCGGGCGCACCAAGACCCACTCGTGCGCAGCCGAAGCACGCGGCAAAGCGGCCACCAGCGCGGCCAGGTACTGTCCGCTGCCGGTGGCCAACTGATCGCAGAACCAACCGTTAACAAGAATACGCACGTTCTTCGATGGAGAGGATAGCTGATCCAAGGAAAGATGTCAACCGGTTTGAGGGCGAAACGGGAAGCGTGCTGATTGAGAGCGCCCATTTCGCTATGTTATAATTCGGGCCAGACTGAACTTTGGAGTGCACTTTGCTCGATTTCGATGTGATCACCCTGTTTACCAAGGCCGTGATCCTGCTGGTTGGGTTTCCGATTCACGAGCTGGCCCACGCGTGGGTCGCGTACCGGCTCGGCGACAACACTGCGAAACAGCAGGGGCGACTGACGCTCAACCCGCTGGCGCACCTGGATCCGTTTGGCTCGCTGCTGCTGATCGTCAGCTTCATCGGCTGGGCCAAGCCGGTGCCGGTCAATCCGTACAGGCTGCGCTACGGGCCGCGCGTCGGGCATGCGATCGTTGCTGCGGCCGGCCCGGCCAGCAATCTCCTGATGGCTGCGCTGGTCGCGATTCCGTGGCGCCTGGGCCTTTTTGACGGCGCCTCGCCCTCGGTCGAGCGTTTCGTGTACGTCTTCGTGGGCATCAACGCCCTGTTGTTCCTGTTCAATCTCATACCGCTTGCGCCGCTGGACGGGCAAGGAAGCCCCAAAAATGCCCCCGGATGTACAGCCAAACGGACAAAATGGCGAAATCGCGAAGCAGCCTGCAGGCACTTTCGTGCTCAAAACCAGCGCGAAATGGTTCCACAGCGTCATGAAAGACCAACTGCCTTACGAGATTCGCGTTTGGCGCAGTGTATCGGTAAAATTCTTACGTTCAGTGATCCAACCCGAATGGGGCGGGCGTTTCTGGCTCAGAATACTGTATCGGCTCGAGGAGTGGTTCCCACATTACTTCGGCGAAAAAGGTCAGTATCCACTGATTGTGATCAAAAAGTAAAAACGCGCTAACGCGTCAAGGAGATAATATGGATTGGCAGAATAAAGTTGTCCTGGTAACCGGTGGCACCGGTTCTTTTGGCAAGAAGTTCATCCGCCTGATGCTGGATGAGTATCACCCCGCAAAG
>CAZMIS010000484.1:0-3263 GCA_964566325.1 uncultured Anaerolineales bacterium | reverse complement strand
CCGGCCGGCAGGGCCAGGATCAGGCCGGTGACTGCGTAGACGGACATGAGCAGGCCCGCGCCCGACACCGAGAGCCCCAGCGCGTCCATGAGGAGCGGCATGATGGGCGGCACCTTGAACTGGTTGAGCGGCGCGGCAATGCTGAAGAGCAGCAGGATGGCCAGGATGATCCACGCCGCGGCCGATGCCGTCTCCGTGCGCGATGATGTTCGAGTCGTCATGATGTATCCGTTCGCTGGGCAGAAGTCAGATGAGTGTGAATACTATAGTACCCTAGGGAACCTGTCAAGTAAGATGGGATCGATCGCCCGACAGAACAGCAACGTGTAGGGAGCCGTCGCAGGTTGAAGCGCAGGGCAAGAGACGGTATACTGCGTGCGCTACCGTAAGTCCTGGCAGAGAGGCGCACCATGCCCGACGAGACCGATTACATCCCGAAAGTCCACCGCATCCACATGATGCTCGGCCAGTATCCCATCCTGGGCGACCTGATGCGCGAGCGCATGCGGCAGGAGATGTTCCGGCGCGGCATCATCACCCGTGCCCGGTTCGAAGACGAGGTCCGTGAGCGAGCGGTTGCCTCGCAGCGCCGTGAAGGCGTGCTCAACCCTTACGAGGATGAGCCGCCGGACGTCTGGGAGCGCCGCCTGGCGCGCATCCGCGAGTATCTGACCGAGTTTCACTGGGCTTACAACATGGATCCCCAGTTGTTCGAGGGCATCGCGCTCAAGGTGCTGAACGAGCGGCCGACCGCGGAGCAGGTGCTGACGTTCAACCCCGAGATGGCGTCCATGGAGATCCTGTTCCAGCAGCTGGCCAGCTATACCAAGCTTCCCCCTCAAGACCAGGCGCTGGCCAAACACCACATGCAGGAGACCAAGGTCGTCGTCATCCGAGCGCTGATCAGCGACGAGCTGGACTTCGTCCGCGTGGCCAAGGAGTACATGAGCTACGAGGACCTCGACTGGATCCGCAAGCACCGGGTCGGCCGGGGCAAGATCGGTGGCAAGGCCGCGGGCCTGGTGCTGGCGTGGAAGATCCTCGAGGTCACCCTCGAGCGCTTCTGCGACTCGTGCCAGCACATCAACATGGTGATGCCGGAAACCTACTTCGTCGGCGCGGATGTCAGCTACGAATTCCTCCAGATGAACAACCTGGTCCGGTACCTGAACCAGAAGTACAAGAGCATGGAGGAGATCCAGGCGGATTACCCGGAGGTGCAGGCCGCGTATGCCAACGGCACCTTCCCGGCCGACGTGGTCGAGCACCTGCACGAGCTGCTGGAGTACGTCGGGAAGAAGCCGCTCATCGTTCGCTCCTCCAGCCTGCTTGAGGACAACTTCGGGCTATCCTTCGCCGGCATGTACGACAGCATCTTCTGTCCGAACCAGGGCACGGTGGAGGAGAACCTCAAGTTCCTCCTCGACGCCATCGCGCGGGTCTACGCCAGCATCTACAATCCGGACGTGCTGCTCTATCGCAAGCAGCAGAAGGTGCTCGACTTCGACGAGCGCATGGCGATCCTGCTGCAGGTCGTCCAGGGCGAGCCGTACGGCGACGCCTATTTCCCCATGGCGGCCGGGGTGGCCTACAGCCGCAACCCCTACATCTGGAACCCGAAGCTGCGCCGGGAGGACGGCTTTGCCCGCATGGTCGTCGGGCTGGGCACGCGGGCCGTCGACCGGGTGGGCGAAGACTACCCGCGCATGGTCGCGCTCAGCCATCCTACTCTGCGGCCCGAGAGCAACGCGCGCGACATGAAGTACTACTCGCAGTACTTCATGGACATCATCAATCTGAAGGAAAACCGCCTCGAAACGGTCCCCGTCACCGACGTACTGCGGGCCGATTATCCCGGGCTCCGCATGGTGGCGTCGGTCGACCGGGACGACTTCGTCAGCCCGATGGTGTTCGTGGACCACAGCCTCGATCCCCACTCGCTCGTCATCACCATGGACGCGCTGCTCGCACAGACCAACTTCGCCACGGACCTGCGCACCATCCTGAAGGCGTTGGAGGTCAGCTACAGCCATCCCGTCGATGTGGAGTTCACCGTCAGTGTGGGCGACGAGTACCCGAAGCCCTCGGTGCATATCCACCTGCTGCAGTGCCGTCCGCACAGCAACCCGGCCGAGTCGGAGCAAGTCCGCATCCCGGAGAAGACGCCGGAGGCCGACATCATCTTCGGGACGTCCAAGATCGTGCCCACCGGCAGGGTGCGCCAGGTGGCCTACCTGGTCTACGTGGATCCGGAGGGCTACGCGGCCGCGGAACCGAGCGAGAAGGCCGAGTTCGCCCGGCTGATCAGCCGCATCAACCAGCGGCTGGAGGGGCAGCGCTTCATCCTCATCGGCCCGGGCCGGTGGGGCAGCTCCAACCCCGACCTGGGGCTGAAGGTTCGCTACGCTGACTTCTACAACACGCGCGCACTGGTCGAGGTCGGCTGGGGGGACGGGAAGAGCCGGCCGACGCTTTCCTACGGCACCCACTTCTTCCAGGACCTGGTTGAGGCCAAGATCTACCCGCTCGCGGTCTTCCCGGGCGAGCCGGGCAACCCGTTCAACCATGCCTTCTTCGAGGCGGCGCTGAACGCATTGCCCGCATTGCTGCCCAATGACGCAGGATGGGCGAATCGTATCAAGATCATCGACGTGCCCGCGACCACGGGCGGCCGCTTCCTGGAACTGGTGATGAGCGGCGACGAGTCGCGCGCACTGGCGTTCCTGGTGTGAGCCATCAACACGGATGAAGGGCAGGTTGAGATGTCCCGAACGATCGAGGTGACATTGGACGCCATCGCACACGGCGGCGAGGCCATCGGGCGCCATGAGGGCAGGGTGCTGTTCGTGCCCTACGCGATTCCCGGCGAGACCGTGACCGCGGAGATCGTGGAGGAAAGGGAGCGCTGGGCGCGGGCCCGGCTGGTCGAGGTGCTGATGGCCAGCCCTGACCGGGTCGCACCGCCCTGCGCGTACTTTGGCCCCGGCCTGTGCGGTGGGTGCCAGTGGCAACACATCCGCTACGAGCGCCAGGCCGAGCTGAAGCGGGAGATCCTCGCGGACCAGCTGCGCCGGCTTGGCCGCATCGAACGGCCCAACGTGGCCGACACGATCGCGCTCGCGGATGGCGACGATGGCGACGAAGGCCCCTACCTGCTCGACTACGGTTACCTCAACACCATCCGGTTCAGCGTGGACGCCGAGGGCCGGCTGACCCTGCCACGCGAGGGCCACGCGGGCTTCCTCCAGGTCGATGCCTGTCTC
>CAZMIS010000483.1:0-3271 GCA_964566325.1 uncultured Anaerolineales bacterium | reverse complement strand
GATGAAGTCGATGCGCTCCGAGCCGTGCATGCGGTCGTAGCGGTCTTCGTACTCCAACTGCGTGAACCGGGCGACGATGCTGCGCTGCGTGGAAAGATAGGTGCCCTTGGCCCCCGCGACGTCGGGATCGCCGAACGGGGCCACGATGGCTTCGATCCATCCCCCGACCGGCGCACAGTCCGCGTCGGTGAACAGCAGGAGTTCGCCCCGGGCTGCTGCCGCGCCCCGGTTGCGCGCGGTCGCTGCGCCCGCGTGGGGTTGGACGATCGTCGTCACGCCCGCGGCGCGCGCGATGTTGCTGGTCTCGTCGGCCGATCCGTCGTCGACGACGATCACCTCGTACGTATCGGGCGACACCGACTGCTTCGCCAGCGCGGCCAGGCACGCGGCCAGCGTCCCCCCTGCCTGGTACGCGGGCACGATGACGGAGTAGCGCGGCGTCTCAGCGGTCGCCAAGGCCGGCCTCCTGTCTCTCCGCTGCAGAGGCGCCATCGCCCGCGCCCGCACCGAGGCCCGCCGCGCGGCGCAGCGAGCGGAGGGTCAACGTCTCGCCGAGCCGCCACAGGCGGACGGTGAGAGCGATGCTGCCCAGGACCACGGGAGGCCCCACGAGCACGACGTTGAGGATCGTCCCCAGGGCCAGCGCGCGCGCCTGGTCCACCCCGAACGCGGCGAGCACCGCCACCGTGACCGCGCCGACGATGCCGATCATGGCGGGCGGGGTGGGCGCCCAGTTGCTCGAGGTCAGCGCCAGCATGAGTGCCAGCGCGGCGCCCCAGCCCAATGCCAGGCCGGACGCTGCCAGCATCACCTGCATCGTGGCGAGCGAAAGGAGCCAGACGCCGGCGGTCAGCGCGGCCACGCGGGCGAGTTGCGCGGCGGTCAGCGAGCCGAAGCTGCGCAGCACCGCCATCGCGCCGCGGCGCGCGCCCGTGACGAGGCGCCCGCCCTTCGTCGTGTCCATCCGCTCCAGTCGGCGCAGCAGCGGCGCGTGATATCTTCCCAACAGGAGAAGCCCGGCGAACACAGCCGCGCCGAGGAGCAGGCCGCCCACGCCGCTCTCCCGGCGCAGCGCATCGGGCAGGAGCGCGAGGGGAACGGCCAGGAGGACGATCAGGCCGAGCGCCAGGAGATCCAGCGCCTTCTCGACGACGATGGTGCCGAAGGTGACGCCGAGCGGCCGGTCCTCCTGGCGCATGAGGCCCAGCCGGGCCAGCTCGCCGATGCGGATCGGAATGACGAGGTTCAGCATCTGCCCGATCATCAGGATGGCGAAGTGGGTGAGCCATGGCCGCGGCGGGACGCCTGCGCCGTACAGCCACTGCCACCGCAGCGCCTTGCCTGCGGCGACGAGCACCACGCACAGAGCCGCCAGGCCCACCAGCGAAGGCGAGAAGCGCAGCATCTGATCGCGCAGCGCGGCCAGGGGAACACCACGGAGTGATAGCCAGAGGCAGAGCAGGCCGATGAGAAGGGCAACTGCTACCCGGAGGGTCGAGTTACGCGCCAGTCTCATCGGCATGGTCGGATCAGGGGTTCATCTGCCGCTCACGCCAGCGTACGATGAGCCAGACGGCCAACATGAAGAGGGCGAGGACCAGGAAGGCGGCCAGTGCAGGCACGATCACCGCAGTAATCGTCGTTACGCCGGATACCACATCTTCGGCCACGCTGACCACGGGATTGCCCAGCCCTGCGGTCGTAGCGGTGATGGCAGGTCGCACCGCCGTCTTCACCGAGTGGACCGCGCCGGCCACCAGCAGCCCACAGATCATGGCGAGCACCGGGCTCATCTCGCTGATGACGTTGCCACTGGCCGCGAACAGGATCGCACCGGCCGTCGGACGGATGATCGTGTTGATGGCATCGTTGACGGTATCGACCGCGGGGATCTTGTCCGCCGTCATCTCGATCACCAGCAACACGCCCAACACGCCGAGCACCCACGGGTTCTCCAGCGTGTTCCAGGGCGAGCCCAACGTGATCAGGCCGGTGAACCGTGCCAGCAGCCCGACGATGAGCAGCGGCAGGTAGGCATTGAGGCCGGTCGCGGCCGACAGGCCGAACGCCGCCAGAACTTCGATCATTCCTGTGAGTGACTCCTTGATGAATGGGCCGCTGACCTGAGCCAGCGGCCCTGACCGTTCATGTCAGTCGACGGGCGTGACGCTGAACCGGCCGATCTGCCCGAAAAGATGCGCCTGGACCAGGTACTGCCAGAGCGTGGCGAAGGGCAACGTGATCAGCACGCCGATGAAGAGCGCCACGAAACCCAGCCCTGCAACGATGGAGGCGATGAACCCAACGACGATCATCAGCAGCAGGGCCAGGATGATGTTGCCGATGTTGTCACGCGTGAAGGCCCACATGGCGCCGAAGTTGAACGCCGAGCTGAAGCGATCGGTCTCCGCGATGCGCACGTAGATCGCCGGGGTGATCAGCGTCACGAACAAGCCCCACAGGATCATCAGGCACGTGCCGCAGAGAATGATCCCGATCCCCAGCGCCTCTGCGCCGCCCAGGTTTCCTGCCGACCCGCCCTGGTCGGTCATCATACCGCCGACGATGAGCGGAATCATCAAAAGGAGTGCCGGCAGCGACCAGACAAACGTCGCGGCGGCTACCTTGAAGCCGCGCCCGAGAAAGCCGCCCCAGTTGTCCCACTCCGGCAGCGGCCGGTCGCTCCCGTGCATCACGTTGCGCAGCACGTCGATCGTGTAGCCCAGCAGGACGAGAAGGGGAACGATGCCTACCAGCACCGGCGAGAGCACGATGCCGAGTAACCCGATCAATGTTCCGATCCCGAGCTTCTTCAGCCAATCGGGGTCTTCGAACATGAAGGTGAATGCCTTGGCGAAATCCATTGCTGCCTCCTTGAATCATTCAGCGGTTGGAGACCGATGTCTCCCGCACTCTGAGGATATCATAGCCGCACTGCGCTGCATGTCAACCGATGGACGGCTCACTGACCGTTGGATGACACGCGGCCCATCGCAGCCGCCGGAACCTATCATACCACAGACTGCCGTGTCTCAGAACGGCCAGCCGAACCGCGCGACCAGGAGATCCCGTAACGCGCCGATGGCGGCGATCTCGGCGAGCGCCAGGGCCAGGCCGATGAGCAGCGGGCCGAGGAGCTGCTCACGGCGCGTCGCCGAGCCTTCGCGGCGCCGTATCGCGACGTAGAGCATGCCGTTGAGCGCGCCGAGCAGGGCCGGGATCGCCAGTCCGCTCAGGAGCGCAAGCGGATAGAGCAGGGCGTCCCACTCGC
>CAZMIS010000482.1:0-3277 GCA_964566325.1 uncultured Anaerolineales bacterium | reverse complement strand
AAGGAGCGCCTGGTCTTCCTGCCCCGGGACGTCTTCGCCCAGGTGCGGAAGGTGTTCCGCGGCGAGACGTACCTCTTCGAGACGCGGAAAGGGACGCGCTTCGACCGCCTGAACGTGACGAAGGAAATCCATCGCTTCGCAAAGAAGATCGTCCGGCGGAACCTTTCGGCTCACTCGATGCGGCACTCGAAGGCCATGTACTTAAAGGACGTGATGGGGCTCTCGCCGGACCAGGTGGCGAAGGCGCTGGGGCACTCGTCGGTAGTGACGACGCTCGCGCACTACTACCACGGGACGCCGGACGCGCGAGCGCAGGGCGTGGCGTGAAACCCACACAACCCGTCTTACGTACCACGGTGCGGGCGCTCCGGGGATCCGCGACGGTCCCCGGGATCGCCCGCCAGGCGCGCCCAGAGCCACACAGCGGGGCCGATAAGCGCCGCGAGTGTCAGAACACGCCGGAAACGAGGGAAAGACCATGAAGAAGACGAAATCACTATCAATGCAGGAGGTCTGTCATGATTGAAGCACAAGAAAGAATCAGCACCCCGGACGAGCTCGATGGTGGCTACACGCCAACGCTCCATGAAGCCGCACGCGTCATGGTTGATGAGGTGATGGATAACCTCAAGGACTTCACCGATAACGTCCTCAAGGACAACCCACTTCCCAGGTTTGAGCGCAAAGAAAAATTGTTAAACGAAGTGGTCATCTTGTTAAACCAAGAGCTGAAAAGGTTTTGAGCCGGTACATTAAGGCGAGAAGACGCGCTCCTCGCAGCGTGGAGCGATAGCGGTGGAGGTGCTGCCGAAGCTGGAAGAGGAAGCGCGGAAGCGACAGGGAGCACGGAACGACATTGGGCAAAAATTTGCACAAAGTGACGCTGGTCGTTCGCGCGAACAGGCCGGAAAGCTCCTTAACGTCAATCATCAATACGTCTCCGACGCCAAGCGCATAAAGGAGCAGGCTCCGGAGATATTCGAGGAAGCGCGGAAGCGGCAGGCAACGAGCACGGGAGGAAGGAAGCCCCAGCTTACGGAAAAAATTCCGGAAGCTGAAAAGGCCGAATCCCGTCAGCAAGCCGGTCATCTTCTCAACGTCAACGAGCGTTACGTCTCCGACGCCAAGCGAATCAAGGAGCAGGCGCCGGACGCGGACGCCGAAAAGTGAATTGACGTGCAGTTTCGAGGTGGTATCATGTTTCAAAATAACGGGATAGGCGGGGGAGTAGCTACCCGCGCCGACACGGCCGCACCTGAACGGCCTTCCCGCTTATTTACTATTCAGGAAACGCAATCAGGAGCGTTACACATGAAAATCGAATCCCTCGCATCAACCGTCATCCACTATTCAGTACTGGAGAACCCGGAACTGTTCAAATACATCAACGAGCACAAGGGCGAGATGGCGGCCCTCGGATCGCTTTTTTACAATTTCGACACGCTCGCGGTGGTGTATTCGGCAGCGATCGAGCCTTACGGTAAACCACGCGAATATTTTGAAAAGAGATTGCACGACTACCAGCATGCGTTTCAAGACGCGCTTGATGTGCAAACACACGATGGCGAGCGGTTTACATGCGACATCGAAGACGTATTGATATTCATCCGAAGATACATGCGATTGATTGAAGACCTCACGCCCGACGCAACCGGTATTGACCCCAGGCTTCTCACGGCCGAGGAAGAAATAAGACGATACGCGCGGCACATAAACGAGCTACAAAAAATCATGCAGTCCATACCGGAAGCCCCCGTGGGCGTTGACGAGTGCGCACAACCGCCCGCCGTGCTCCGATGGCTGAAAGGCGACGATGTATTCGCCCGCCACATCAATCAACTTTTCGAGAAGGGCGTCACCGACACCACATGCGCCGATGTGCGCAGCGGGAAGAAAATCAATTTCATATCCGCAAGTCCCTACGTCGATGCAATATGCCTCTATCACACATGGGAGAAAATGCGGCACATCTCGGGAATCAACCATCCATGGAGAAGAATTGCAGACACGGCCACGCAAAACCTTTCACCTTTCGATATTGACCAGCTACGAAAGATAGCAAGCGACATGAAGCGCGCCGGGAAATTCGGCGAAGACCCCGAAGACACGGAGCACGAGAGAATTAAATTTTTTCGTGAAATTCTGAAATAAATCACCAAACGTCTACCGACCGTCTACCGACCGTCTATTGACGGGTGCCGTATCATGGCGTAATTTTATTTCCGTTGAATACAAAATGACGGAGGTAAAACGACATGCAGAAAGCAACCATCCAAGGCGAACCAATCCCCAAGGTGAACAGCGCCGAGCTTCTCACCTATAAGGACCTTTCCAGGAGGTTGAAGCGCTCGCGCTTCTCGCTCACCCGAGACGTCCAGGCGAAGCGCATCCCTTTTATCCGCATCGGATCGCAGATCCGTTTCGACCCGCAGGAAATCGACATGTGGCTGGCCTCGAACTCTCACCGCCCGAAGAGGTGCGCGTGATGACGGACAACCCGCATATTGCATCGGCCGCCGCGTGGATGACGGCGCAGATGGACGCGATCGCTTACGGCGAGATATGCGTCCGGCTCGTCGTCCACGACGGGCGAATCAGGCGCGTCGAGCGCGAGCTCGTCGATAAGCTGGAAGCGAGAAATTAAAAAAGGGGTACATCATGGAAAGGGAACATTCACAACCAAGCAGAAAATACCTTGAGCTCGACCTCAGCCTCGCCGACCTGAGCATCGAAGAAGTGGAGGAATGGGAGGAAGAGAATAACCTGTGCGCCGTCGTGTATTCGAAGGAGCACGATTGCCACTACATTCACCCCTTAATGTGTATGGATATGGCTGCAGACACACAGACCATATTGGTGATCACGAAAGCACACCTCGACAGCCTCGAGCACCTCATGCGCTCAGTCGCAGACCGGGACCCGCACCTCACCCTGAGCGAATTTTTATCCAACCGAACCGACTACCAGGAGGAATACGACCGGGCGGCACGCGACTAGGCGTCATTCGACAAGCTCATGGAACGTATGAGGGAACTGGCGCAGTAACATGGAAACACGGTACAAGGGCAGCCGCAGTCGCGAGCACACAATAAAAACGGAGGTATTACAATGAGTACAGTGCGTAGTGAAGATATTATCGCTTATGCCGTTGGCAACGACCCGCTTAATATGGAGCATGCGTGCAAAGATTGTTTTGAAACCACCGTGGAGCTTAAAGTCAAGCTTACCCGTGGCATGGTGGTCACGCGTGGCGACCTCCGAGACGGAGACTTACTAT
>CAZMIS010000481.1:0-3281 GCA_964566325.1 uncultured Anaerolineales bacterium | reverse complement strand
TATCCGGCTTTCACCGAAGCTTGGCTCGGGGTAACCCCGAGCCAAGCTTCGGTGAAAGCCGGATAAGGTGTAGAGACTTGATGGCAGGCGCCCTACCGGGTCAAGCCGGGGGCGAAGGGAAAGTCCAGGCCACAAAGCCCGAGAAATCGGGTGGCAGCGAAAGCTGTAGCGGCAAGCATAACCCAAAGGTCGCAGGTTCGAATCCTGCCCCCGCAACCTTGAGAAGCCTGGTGGCGCGAGCCGCCAGGCTTTTCGTTAACTAGCCAATCACGAGGGCAATCATGGACACCAAGCTCAAGGGCGACATCGCAGAACAAGCCGCAGTCATTGAAGCGCTTAAGCGCGGTTGGGGCGTACTGCGGCCAGTGGGAGACAGACTGCCCTACGACCTGGTCTTTGACGTCGACGGATGTTTGGTGAAGGTGCAGGTCAAGGCGGCCTGGCCGGACGCCACATCCGGAAACTTCATGATGGACACCCGGCGCACCAAGACGAACCGGCGGGTGATGGTGCGGCAGTCCTACGGATTGTCGGATTTCGATTTTGCGCTCGTTTATGTCGATGAACTGGCAATGTTCTACGTGCTGCCGGTCGACGTGTTCCTGAGTTTTCGGAGCGGCATCTCCCTGGTGGAGACCACCCGGCGACAGCGGAAGCCTCGCTCGGCTGACTACCGCAATGCATGGGATCTCATCGCCTGCTGGGCGGCAGAGCGTGCGGATGTGACGGTCCCACAGCCCGCCACGTTGCTTATTTGACCTTGAGAACCCCCCCGCGTATAATGGAACACCTGTGAAGGCGACGTAGCTCAGAGGCAGAGCAAGCGGCTCATAATCGCTGGGTCCTGAGTTCGAGTCTCAGCGTCGCCACCAAATACCTTTGTTGTGGTTCGCCACAATCACCCTATTACACCTCGTGGTCTCCAATCGACTGCGAGGTGTTTTTCTTTCTCACGCCCGCCGCTTGCGCTGCGCCCGCACGTTCGGTACAATCATCGCACCATTCGATGCGGAGGGTGCCATGACGGCTCGCGGTGTGACGCAGCGGACAATCGCTCTCTTGGCGCTGGTCCTGGCGGCCGGCATTACGCAGGGCGGGTGCGCCGCGATGACCAGAACGCCGGCACTGCCCGCGGCCACCGTCGCCATTGCGCGGTCGCCGGAGGCCGTCACGCCTCTCCCGACGCCACCACCGGCGCCCCCTGCCGCCACCGCGACGCCGCAGCCCACTGCCTTGCCGTCGCCAACCGCGCTCCCGTCGCAGGCGCCCATTATTGTGCCCCAGCCGTCGAAGACCGCGGCCGCGCCCTCCGAGGCGCCATCGCCGTCCGTGACGGCGCAGCCAACTACGCCGGCGCCGGAGGACCAACCAGACCCCCCCCACACGCCCGCGCCGCCGCCGGCACCCATCCCCGGAATCGACATCATCGTCGACGACAGCGGCGATGGCTTCGGCTACAGCGGCGCCTGGTTCACGGGCGATGGGGGCGCATCGTACGGGAGTGGCTGCCATTGGGCGCCGCCCGGCCACAACATCGCCTACATCAGGCCCGAGCTGCCCCTGGCGGGCTCCTACGAGATCTACGCCTGGGGCTGTGGCGACCCGAACCACGACCAGGCCTACCTGACCACCGTGATGGTGTATCCGTTCAGCCGAGGGTTCTACGCGCCGCCCCAGTCGGCCATCAACCTGAAGGAGGACGCGGGCCGCTGGGTGTCCCTCGGCATCTACTACATGGAGCCGGGGGGATCGCTGAGCGTCGGCACGTCGTACACCGGCAATGTGGCCGTGGACGCGTTCCGCTTCGTCTACCGCTCCGCGGAGCACCTGGACATCACGCCGACGCCCGCGCCGACCCGCATCGCCTGGACGAACCACCCGCCCAGCCCTCAGGAACAGCTGACCTCCGGGGACCTCTCCGCGCGCCTCGGGCTCGTGCAGTGGCTCTACCCGTACACGCCCGCGCAGTTCGAGGAGGCAACCTTCGACGACTGCCAGGCCTTTCCGCGCGACGGGTGCGGCGGGACGCGGCCGGGCTGGCGGGTGCGCGTCGAGTACCGCGGCCGGGAGACCTTCAGCGTATCCTACCGCCTGTCGGCCGACCTGCGCCACGTGAGCCTGGACGCGCCGGACGCGCTGCGCAACCAGCAGCTGCTTTATCTCTCAGGCCGCAACACCGGGTGGCAGTTCTACGTCTATCGCTATCCCGACGGCTCCTGGCGCTTCGTCAGCACCAATCTGCAGGACAACAGCGGGTCGAGCGGGCCCATCACGGACGCGCAGGCCGCGCGGCTCGTCGATCTGGCCGGCAAGTACGCGTCGATCGGGACGGGGCGGGAGCAGGTGGTGACGCCGGACGGCTTCGCGCTGTCGCTGTACGGTCTGGGGACACGGGTTGCGCTGGACGAGGCCGACCGCGCCAGCCTCATCGCGTTCGTGGGGGAGTTCGCTGTCTACATGCCGCGGTGACCGCGGCGCCGCCGGGCTCAGCTATGGAGGCCGGACACCAGCCGGGTTGGCTGAAGAAGAGCGGACCGAAAGGGGGTATGAATCGTGCAGCTATCCTTGTTCATACTCGTGGGTCTCATCGCAGGAGTCGCCCTGTTTCGTCTGATGCGAGGGCGCCCGATTGCCGCGATGTGGACCGCCATCGTTCTCGGGGTCATCGGCTCTGTTTTGTTCGTGACGACCATCAACGGCTGGTTTCTGCCCGAACTCGGCAGATTCGGCGCCGTCGGGATCGGGCTCCTCTCAGGGATCGCGACCGCGCTCGCCCTCGGCTGCGTGCTGAGAGGCGAGCGCCGGCCGCTCAATTGGGTCGCCCTGGCCGTCTCCGCACCGCCCGTGCTCTTTCTGCTCGTCTTCGGCATCGCGCACCTCTTTGGCCCGGGCCACTGAGGGGCAGTAGCTCACCGCATGCCTAATACAACACCGCGAAGTGGCGGAAGGCCTGCTGCGCAAGCGCCAGTTCCCCCGTAAACTCCGCTCGCCCGACTGCCTCGTCGTGGGTGAATCGCCCTGAGGCATAGATATTGAAATCCACCGCGTCCATCCGGACGGTGGCAGCCGGAACGCCCCGGCCGATGCGCCACGTCCCGCCCGCGGGCCCGGCCAATTCCAGGGTAATCGCCTGG
The DNA here is from genome assembly GCA_964566325.1 of uncultured Anaerolineales bacterium. GTDB lineage: Bacteria > Chloroflexota > Anaerolineae > CG2-30-64-16 > CG2-30-64-16 > JALOOB01. Next base: position 147 of record CAZMIS010000481.1, on the reverse strand, counting down.
CCGCCTAGCGGCCGCGCGAGCGAGCCGGCCAGGTCACGGACGACCAGCGCGACGATGCGCGCATCATGAGCGCTCGCGTGGTGGAACTGCCTGCCCGTCGCACGGCAAATGTCCAGGCGATGGATCCACGTGTCCCGGCTGTGGATC
>CAZMIS010000480.1:0-3283 GCA_964566325.1 uncultured Anaerolineales bacterium | reverse complement strand
CGCGTGACCCGCGGGGCCGACGACGGCCAGGCCGCCACCGGGGACAGCGTGACGCGCCGGGGCCTGGCGCAGTTCGGGGAACTCCGCCATGATCTGCCGCACGTGATCGGGCAGGTCGTTGGGCGCCAGGCTCTGCGCCTCGCTCAGCCGCCAGGCGAAGGCGGTCATGCGTATGGTCAGGGCCGGATCGCCGTGCCGGTTGAGCGTGCCCCAGAGCGGGCTTCCGGACTCGCCGCTGTCGTCGAACGACGCCGCTGGCCGGCCGAAACGCCCGGCCAGCGCGACCGAACAGGCGACGTCGGCCAGGTTGCGGCCCTTCAGGATCGCGGCCGTGTACTCGGTGAGCCGCGCTGCCTTGACGGCCACCCGCACCGCGACCAGCGTATCGGCCAGGGGCGGGAAGAGCTCCGCCATCATGGCTTCGAGCTGCACGTCGGCCACGATGTTGCCCAGCCAGTGCGGCGCGGCAGTCTGCTGCTCGGCCTCTTCCAGCGCCTTGAGCGGCTGCAGGAAGTGGCCCAGCTCATGCACCAGCAAGCCCACAGCGACCGGCGTGTCGTGCGCCACGTCCACTCCTTCGAAGGTGGGCGGCAGCCAGATGTGGACGCCGTCCGTTGCGGCCGTGTCGGCCTGTTCGTCCAGCGAGACGTAAGCCCGCACCAGGCGAGCCGTGTCGGGCGCAACCACGGCCAGGATCTGGTTGGCGGTGACATCCAGGATGGCACGGATGTCGAGCGTGTCGTTCATGGCCGGCCTCCCACCCGGATCCCCATGCCTTCCAGGAGCTTGCGAAACCCCTCGGCGGCCGGGCGGTCAATCGCCCGCAACTGCGCGAAGTAGGTCGGCGCAAAGCCGAGGTCAGTGGGATCAGCGGCGTCAGCCAGCAGCGTGTAGCCGATCGGCAGCGGCAACTGCCCCTCCGTGACCAGCTTCCATGACGTCTCGATGGCGTCGCGGGCCGGCTTCTGGAAGAGCGCGGCCACCGCCGGGTCGAAGCCCACTTCGAGCGGGACGGTGCGCCGCACCAGGGCCGGATCGAGCGCGGAACCCCAGGGGTTGCAGGCCAGCGCCACCTTGCAGCGGCCCACCGGCGCCCAGTCGAGGCCCCACATCGGGACTTCGACTATGCGCACGGTCTGGCCGTCGTCGGCGGGCACGCGCTGCGCCCAGGCGATCTCGCACGGGATCGGCAGCAGGGGCCGCATGAGCACATCCATCGCCCTTTGGTTCAGGCGAGTCAGTTCGTCGAGGAATAGCAAAACACATTCCCCGCTTCTGGCCCTCCGGAAGGCTCGGGCGATCACGGAGGCGTAGACCCCGTGATCGGTTTTCAAGCCGACCAGGTCAGCGTCCGCGTAGCTGCTCATCCCATCCAGCGCCTCGAAGGCCCAGCTGTGACGCACGGCGACCAGGCGGATGGCCGAGGTCTTGGCCACGTCGGTCGGACCGATGAGGAAAGGCGTCTTGTCGGCCTGGAGGATCGGCTCCACCAGGTCGGCAAGGCGGGCGACGGCCTGGCCGATGGCCCGGCGCACGCGTTGGTTGAAGGTCAGCGTGTCGGGGTCGGCTGGCTCCGGTGTGGCAGGCGATGTCGGGATCGGCGTGGGATTTGCTGTGGGGATCCCCGCGGGCGCTGGGCCGGCGACGGGCCACGGCGCATCCACGGCCGTGCCCAGGATGTGCTTGCAGGGGATGCGCGCCGCCTTGCCGCCGGACTGGAACCAGTCGGGGCAATCGCAGTCGCAGTCCGTGACCTGGTCGCCTTGCAGCCGGATCACGGCGTGGTAGACCCCCTTCACCAGCCCCTGGATCTCGATCGGCGTCGCGGTGACCTGCACCGCGCCAGTGATCGGTCCCTTGGGGTCGTGAAAGACCCTGTCGAGCCGTCGCTGGTCGATGGTGAAGCCGGCATCGCGCAGCAGATCTACCAGGGTGTAGCCGGTGGGCGCGGTGACGATGATCGGTTGGCCGCGTGTGAGTGCAAACGATGTGACTGATGTGTGGTTGTGCATGGTCCTCTCCGTGTTGAGGCGGGTTAATCCCGCCCGTACTGCGGGGAGAGGTCGCGTTGTCCCGGAGGGGGACAGACGCGTCCCCTCCGGGCGACTGTGTGAATGCGGGCGCTGCCTACTTGCAGGCAGCGTCAGCCTCCGGGGTGTGCTTTCTGAGGCGGTACGGGCACTGGCCGGCGCAGGCGCAGTAGGAACACTGCCATTGCTCCTGGGGATCACCAGCCGGGCCGACGGCATCGGCCTCGGTGATGAGTCGGGCCTTCTCGACCAGCCGCGCCTCGACCGCGGCCTGCATTTCAGTGTCGGGCATGGGCACATCCACGGTGCGGACGGCGCCCATGTCCATGTAGACCACCCTGCCGGCCAGCGGGTAGGGATAGCCCGACTTGGCCAGCAGCCAACTGTAGATCCAGAGCTGTGCTATGTGGTGCTGCTTGGGCAGGTCGAGGCTCGCCATCTTCCGGCCGAACGAATTCACGGACTTGTAATCCGTCAGCAGGCGCAGGGCCGGGTCGTAGTGGTCCACCTTGCCGGCGATCCAGGCTTGAGCGCCCAACTCCTCCAGCGAGGCGATCAGGCGCGTCTCGGCGACCGCGTGCTCGCCGGCCAGCGATTCGAGCGCAGCGTGGAAGATCGTGCCGCGCAGCCGCGACCAGTGCTCACTGGGCTTCTCCAGTAACGGCCTGCCGTGCAGGTAGTACCAGGCTTGACGGGTGCAACCCAGCAGGCTGGTGACTCGCAACAACGCCACGCCGGCGCGCTGGGCCAGGGCCTGCGCCTCCAGCAGCCCGTCATCCCCGCGCATGCTGTTGGCCAACGCCCTCAGGACGGTGGGCGGGAACGGGCAGGTCGGAACCTGGCGATGCTCAGCGCACTCCAGGCAGTCGTGCAGCGGGATCGCCCGGCCGGTGGTCTCGCAGAGCCAGATCTCGGTGTTCATGCTTCCTCCGTGTAGCGGCCGTGGCGAGCGATGTGTTCCTCGGTCAGCCTACCTGTCGCGTAGCAAGGCAGACAGACCGGGAACTCGCCGCCGTAGGCGCCGCTCGTGGGTGTGTGGCACACAACGCAAGGCGCCAGGACCGGACCGTCGGGAACGGCGGTTTCAGACGCGGCGCATTGCGTGCAGAGGATCGCCTCGCCTGCGGGGAGGGGCCGGCAACAGACAACACAGGTGTCCATGTCACCAACCCTCCGTCTCGACGAAGGCGTCGTCGCCCGGCATGTATGCCGCCTTGTCCGCCAGCAAGTTGAGCTCGCGGGCGTACTGGGCG
>CAZMIS010000479.1:0-3286 GCA_964566325.1 uncultured Anaerolineales bacterium | reverse complement strand
TGCCCCAAGCTTACCGCAATCATCGAACTCACGCTAGAAATGAGCGAAAGACGAGGTTTGAGTTTGGACTGTCGACTTGCCGGTCGCCATCCTTATATTATCAATATAGTAAACGAAAAAGTTTATTTATTCAGTACGCGATCGTCCATTCGTATCTCCGAACCTGGATGCCTGACTGTACTTTTGACAGGGGGAAGGGCTGCAGTATAATCTCACCCAGGATACATGTGGCAAGGCCTGCCCGTTTCGCGGGCGGGTTTTTTTATTTGCTGCCATGTGTGCAGTGTTCGTATGAAGGAAAGAAAGCAATGTATGTCATCGTAGTCGGCTGCGGCCGCATCGGGTCCGAGCTGGCATCCCGGTTGTACCGGCAGGGTCACACGGTGGTCGTCCTGGATAAGGACAAGGACGCGTTCAAGAACCTGCCCGACGACTTCCGCGGCAAGACGTTGGCCGGCGATGTGTTGGACAAGGAACTGCTGCTGCGCGCCGGGATCGAGGGCGCGGATGCACTCGCCATGGTCACGCCCGTCGATTCTGTCAACGCGGTGGTGGCACGCGCGGCGAAGCTCGAGTGGAAGACCAGGAACATCGTCGTCCGCGGCTATGAGCCCTCCAAGCACGGGCTGCACGAGGCATTCGGTTACCAATTGGTGAGCCCCAGCGTGTGGGGCACCCAGCGCATCGAGGAGATCCTCGGCGGCGTCGCGCTGCGGACGGTCTTTTCTGCGGGCAACGGCGAAGTCGAGGTGTACGAGTTCACGGTGCCCCTTGCGTGGAACGGCAAGCAGATGAGCGAGCTCATCCACGATGCGCAATGCCAGCCCGTCGCACTGTCGCGGGCCGGCCGCGCCGTGCTGACTGCGCCCACGCTGGCAGTCGAGACCGGAGACGTGATCCACGTCGCTGCGACCCGCGACGGCATCGAGGGCATCCGTAACCGGCTGGCCGAAGTCTGGGAGGGCTGAGATGTTCGTCATCATTGCGGGCGGTGGGCGCACAGGCGCGCAGTTGGCCACGATGTTGGTGCAGGCGGATCACCGGGTGCATCTCGTCGAGGAGCGGCAGGACGTGCTCGACCGGATTCACCAGGAGCTGCCCACTGAGGTGATCTATCAGGGTGACCCGACGGATCCCAAGATGTTAGAGAACGCGGGCATCCGCGAGGCCGACGTGCTGGCCGCGTGTACGACGAGCGATGCCGATAACCTGGTGTTGTGCTTCCTCGCAGGCGAGATCTACGGCATTCGTCGCACGATCGCGCGCATCAATAATCCGCGCAGCGCGTGGTTCTTTGACAAGAAGTTCCATGTGGACGTCGCGCTCAACCAGGCAGACCTCATGGCGAAGCTGATCGCGGAGGAGATGTCGCTGGGCGATATGATGACGCTGCTCAAGCTGCGCCGTGGGGCCGTGGCGGTCGTCGAGGAGAAGATCGCGCCCGGTGCGGAGGCCGACGGCGTGCTGGTGCGCGACCTGAAGCTGCCCTCAGACTGCACGCTGGCGGCCGTCATCCGCAAGGAAGATGTCATCACGGTTCGCGGCGATACCCGGCTTGAGGCCGGCGATGAAGTCCTCGCGGTCGTGGCCAGCGAGCAGAAGGCCGCGTTGGAGGCCATCCTGGGCCGCAAACCGCAGCCGCCCGCCGCTGCCCTCCAGGGCAAACGGCGGCTGTGATATAATGAAGGTTACGCCTGACAGAGGCGCGATGCTCACACTGGAGCGGTAACATGTCGGAAAAGATCCTCGTTTGCGTCGCCTGGCCGTACTGCAACGGCGACATGCACATCGGCCATATCGCCGGCGCCTATCTGCCGTCGGACATCTTCGCGCGCTACCACCGGCTGGCCGGCAACGATGTGCTCATGGTCTCAGGCTCCGATACGCATGGCACGCCGATCACCGTGCGCGCAGAGGAAGAGGGCATCACGCCGCGCGAGGTGGTCGATCGTTACCATCCGCGCAACGTAGCGATGATGCAGCAGTTGGGGATCAGCTTCGACCTGTTCACCGAGACCGACACGGAGAATCACTGGGCCGTCACGCAGGAGATGTTCCTGCGGCACCTGGAGAAGAAGGCGGTCTACCGCGCGACCATGCCTCAGCTCTTCTGCATCGATTGCGGCAAGTGGCTGGCCGACCGTTACGTCGAGGGCGTGTGCCCGCACTGCGGGTTCGACGGCGCACGCGGCGACCAGTGCGACAACTGCGGCCGCGCCTACGATGCCATCGAGCTCGTCACCCCGCGCTGTAAGTACTGCGGCGGCGCCAACATCGAGGTGCGGGAGACCGAACACTTCTTCCTGGACCTCGGCGCGCTGAACCAACCGCTGCTCGAGTGGGTCAGCGACGGAACGAAGGCTCACTGGCGGCCCAACGTGATGAACTACACGCTCTCCCGCCTGACCAGCCGGGAGTTGCGGGGCCGAGCGATCACACGTGACCTCTCGTGGGGCATCCCCATTCCGCTTCCTGGCTTCGACAGCAAGCGCATCTACGTCTGGTACGATGCGGTGATCGGCTACCTCTCCGCATCCAAGGAGTGGGCCGCGGTCGTTGGCCGGCCCGAGGCCTGGCGTGAGTGGTGGCAGGACCCCCAGGCGCGCAGTTACTACTTCATCGGCAAGGACAACATCGACTTTCACGCGATCATCTGGCCGGGCATGCTGATCGGCTATGATCGCGGCCTGAATCTGCCCTACGACGTGCCGGCAAACGAGTACCTCAACGTCGAGGGCCGCAAGCTGAGCAAGTCCCGCCGCTGGATGATCGTGATGCGCGACGTGCTGGAGCGCTACGCGGCCGATCCCTGGCGCTACGCGTTGACGGCCAGCATGCCCGAGAGCACCGACGTCAACTTCACCTGGGACGAGTTCGTCCGCCGCAACAACGAGGAACTGGTGGCGACCTGGGGCAACCTGGCGAACCGCGTCCTGGGCTTTGCCTACAAGCGCTTCGACGGCCGCGTCCCCGAGCCCGGGGAGTTCGATGCTGACGATCGGGCCATGCTGGACCAGATCGCACCTGCCTTCGAGCGCGTCTCAGGCCTGTACGAGGCCGTCAAGCTGAAGCAGGCGCTCGGCGAGGCCATGACCCTGGCGCACGAGGCCAACCGGTACCTGAACCTCAAGGAGCCCTGGAAGCAGATCAAGCAGGACCCGATCGCGGCTGCGACCAGCGTCTTCGTCGCTCTGCGCGTCATCGACACGCTGAAGACGCTGCTGGCGCCGATCCTGCCGTTCACCTGCCAGGACCTGCACGCGTACCTGGGCTACGAAGATCACCT
>CAZMIS010000478.1:0-3317 GCA_964566325.1 uncultured Anaerolineales bacterium | reverse complement strand
TCATCACGGCTCTCGCCGCGGTTGTCGAAATCACCTGGGACGCGCCCGGGACTCTAGATCGCAGCTGGTTTCCAGGCACGCTGCTGCACACGGCGACGCAGCCCTCCCAGGATCTGATCTGCGATGTCTGTGCCGATCCGCGCGCGGAGATTGTCGAGGCGCTTCGCTGGGCTCGGGAGCTGTTGAGCGATGGCGTAACCCAAGCCTCGGACATTGCAATTACGAGTGCTGACCTCGGCGTGTGGGATGACCACATGCTGGTGCTTGCTGCGGAGGCTCAACTTCCCATTCATTTTGCCAGCGGCGTTTCGGCGCTGAGCACACGTGCCGGCCAGGCCTGCGCGGCGCTCGCAGACGTGATGATCAATGGCTTGTCGCAGGATCGCGTCCGCCGTCTGTCCTTGCTCTCGCCCTATCTGACCGAGGCACTTCCTGCTGACTGGATGAAGGGCATTCCCACCGAAGCTGGTCTGTTTGAACCAGAGCATTGGGCGCGTAGTCTCGAGCCGCTGAGGCGCGCTGATGGATCCTCCATCGCGGGAACCCTCATGCCAGTACTGCTTGACCTCGATGTCGGACCAGGAGCGGCGGTCAAGCTGGGGGAGACATTGCTGCGCGGCAAGAGTCTCGGGCTCTGGCGAGAAGCCCTTCGCCTGGGACCGGCAGCGGCGATGGAGATGACACTGACATCACTGCGTATCGCCGATGAAAGCGATCCCGCCAACAACGTCGTCTGGGCAAGAGCGGCCGACCTCGTCGGCGCGCCGCGCCCGCACATGCGCCTGCTCGGGCTATCGAGCAGAAGCTGGCCGCGCGCCGATGGCGTAGACCCGCTCCTGCCCGATCATGTCCTCAGCGAACACGACCTAGTGGACCTGTCCCGGCTTGAACATGATCGGCTGGCCTTCGAAGTCCTTGTCGGTCACCCGGCCTCGCGCGCGACGTTGTCGCGCAGCAGACGCTCGGTCGAGGGTGCGTTCCTTGCCAAGAGCGCGTTGGTCCAACGGAAAGTCACGGAGCGTCCGCGCTCGCGGACCAGAACGCCCGAGCACGCGTTCAGCGAGGGGGATCGTCTGCTCGCGCGCACTGAGGATGCGCTCGATCTACCGCGCATGCAGAGCGTCACCGTCTGCTGGACCGACTGGACGCACCGTCTGGAGCCCACGCCACATGACGGCGGGTTTCGGAAAGACCATCCGGCCGTTATTCGCGCACTGCGCATGCCGCAATCGGCCACTTCCCTTCGGCGCCTGCTGCGTGACCCGTTGGGCTTCGTTTGGGCGCGTGCTTTGGGGATGACAGCGCCCGAGCTTGCGGTGGAGCCGCTGCAGCTCGATCCCGTCACCTTCGGCGACCTGGTGCACGAGCTGCTTCGCCTCGCTGTCGAGCGCATCGAACCCACACCCGGCCTTGTCGGGGCAACACCAGAAGAAATCGACAATGCCCTTGACGCGGCAGCACGCGACGTCGCGGAGCGGTGGCCGCTGACCCAGGCGGTGCCACCTAGATTGTTGTGGCTGGACACGATCGAGGAGGCACGGCGGCGTGCTCGTCGCGGCCTCACGATCGACGCGCGCTTCGGTCCGGGCACCCGCAGCTTCAGCGAGGTGCCATTCGGCACCGCCGAATCGCTTGGTGAGCGTACCGAGCCCTGGGACGAACGCCAAGAGATCGTGATCGGCCAATCCGGCATTCGCCTGAAAGGCCGCATCGACCGTGTCGATGTGAAGCCCGACCGCCGCGGTGTGCGCATGTCCGACTACAAGACCGGCACGACACCGCGTAATTTGGGCGACGTGATCCTGAACGGTGGGGCGGAAGTTCAGCGCGCGCTCTACGCTATCACGATCAGGCAGCTCATCCCCGAAGCCAGCACCATCATCGCCCGTCTCGTCTACCTCGACACAATGGGTCCTCCAGCTGGCCTTGACGGCGACATCCTCGAGCGAGCGGAGGAGACAACGCTGCGCTTCATCGACGTCGCAGTCGAAGGCCTCAGAAATGGCATCGCCTATGCCGGACCAGATGCTTTTGCTGGCTACAACGACCTCAGAATCGCACTACCGGCAGCGCTCGACCGCTATCAGCGGAGGAAGCAGGAAGGGTTCAACGCCGCGCAGCAAAGGCTCGTGCCGCTTTGGGCGGAGCCATGATGCTGAGCGATGCCGTCGAACGCAATCGTGTTCTCACCGAACTCGACAAGACGCTGCTGGTTGAAGCGGCGGCAGGCACGGGCAAGACGTCTCTGATTGCGGGTCGCGTCGTGATGCTGATGCTGCGCGGTGCTCCGCCCCGCAGCATTGCAGCGATCACCTTCACCGAGCTGGCTGCCAGCGAGTTGTCACTGCGCATTCGCGAATACGCAACACAGCTACTGGCTGGCGAAATCCCGAAGGTTCTGCGTGGCGCCGTCAGCCTCGAGCTGCTCAATGACAAGAGGCAGGTCCTCAGCGCGGCGATTGATGCCTTCGACGAAATGACCGCGTGCACGATTCATGCGTTCTGCCAGCAGATCATCATGGCCTATGCGGTCGAAACCGGACTCGACCCCGGATCGCAGATGATGGATGCGCCGACGGCCGATGCGATGTTCGAGAGCGTCGTCTCCGGATGGCTGTTCGACCGCCTGTCACACGGCGCCGGCGAAGGCGAAGACCCGGTCGCCATTCTTTCCAAATTCGAACCGCTCAAGGTCGTCAAGGACAGCTTTGACCTTGCGAAGCTCAAGCTTGAGCACCCCGGCGCCGGCACCGTGCCGGTCGACCTCGGCCTGCGCAAGGACGTCGACTTTGTCGAGAGCGTCCGCGCCTTTCGACGCTGGCAGGCAAATTATCCCAGGGAGCGCAGCACTGGGACCCTGATTGACGAGCTCGAAACTCTGGCGGCCTTCTACGAGAACTGCTTCGATACGCAGCCGACCTTCGCCCGGCTATGGGAACTTGCCGATCCCCCGCGCACCGCCTCCATGAAGTGGAACGAGTTCACCTTTATTGAGCCGCGCAATCTTGGCCGTTGGAAATCGGCTTACGGAAAAGACGACGGACCCGGACTCTCCCAGCAGGCCGACGAGCATTTCCGCACCTGTGTGACCCGGTTTGCCGAGCTGCTGGGCCAGGTCGGCGATGCCATGGTCGGCCAGATGTCAATTGCCCTCGACCCGGTGACAGACCTCTACAATCAACGCAAGGAAAGCGCCGCTGTTCTCGACTTCGATGATCTGCTGCAGCGCGCGCATGCCCTCGTCACCAGCAATGAAGCAGTCCGGGCTGCGATAGGTGAGCGCTTCGCTCATATCCTCGTCGACGAGTTTCAGGACA
>CAZMIS010000477.1:0-3321 GCA_964566325.1 uncultured Anaerolineales bacterium | reverse complement strand
CCTGCCTCCATATCGAACCACGACTTCTCTTCGACCGCGGGGTCGAGCTCCGCCTCGCCGCAGAGGATCGAGTAGAGCCGCTGGATGGTGGTGATGATGACCCGGCTGACCGGATCGAGCACGTTGGAGGTGAGACGCTGGACGTTGTACAGCTCGGTGAACTTGCGGCCGTCGTCCGGCGTGACGTACTGCTGGAACTCCTTGAGGGTCTGCCGGCCCAGGTTGCTGCGGTCTACCAGGAACAGGACCCGCAGCGCGCCGCCGAACTTGATCAGGCGGTAGATCGCACTGACCGCGGTGAACGTCTTGCCCGATCCGGTCGCCATCTGGACCAGCGCGCGGGGCCGGTCGTCGGCCAGCGATGCCTCCAGGTTCGTGATCGCCTCGATCTGCGCGTCCCACAGCCCGGCGGTGATCAGGGGCGGCATTTGGCGGAGGCGCCCGCGCAATGTCCGTGGGGGCGAGGTCACCACGCCCGGCGCCGCGTCCGCCGATGGGGTAGGGGCGACCGGCCGGTCGCCCCTACGAATGTCGCGGCCATCCTCTGCCCATTCGGCCAGCGTCTCGGGCCGGTGAAAGGCAAACACGCGGCGGCTGCGCGGTTGGGGGTCGAGGCCGTTGGTGAAGAAGGTTTCGACGCCGGTGCTTTCGTAGAGGAACGGCAGGGGGCGATGCCAGGCAGGGACGCTGGGAGGAAGGCCGATGCTGTACTTGCCCGACTGCATCTCGACGCCGCTGAGGGTGGCGCCCTCGGGCTTGGCCTCGACCCCGCCGATCGCCTTGCGATGGACGAACAGCAGGTAGTCGGCCTCGCCCGTGGCCAGCGGAAACTCGCGGATCGCAACCCCCGCGGCCGCGCCCAGGTTAGCTCGCCTCCGGTCCTGTACCTGCCAACCGGCGGCCATCAGCAGCCTGTCGATGATTGCTCGGGCGCGTTCTTCAGGGGAGTCCATCAGCGCGACTTGGCTTCCTTGTCAGTTGCGTGATATTGCGCTCTCTGGAACCCAAGTCTACCATACTCCGGCGCTCATGAAAACCCGACAGACGGGCGGACGGGACGTACGAGATTTGTGAGTTTCCCGCTCGTGACGGGCGCCAACATGCGCCGTGCGGGAACAGGCATCGTACGAGGCCAGCGCGGCCGGCAGCACCTGCGTCACGCCGGCCGTGGCCGGGTCAGCTTTCGGCGATGGTGATCCCGAGCTGCACCGCGCTCGCCAGGTACGCCGCGCCGAGGTCCGGCGCGGCCGCCAGCCGCAGCACCGCCGCGCGGTAGGGCTCGGTCAGCGGCGTGACGATGCCCTGGTCGAGCGCACGGGCCAGGTAGCGGATGCCGTCGTGGCCGGCCTCGGCAGTCTCGGACGTCACGCTGGCGAGGGCCAGCCGCGCCAGGATCGCGCCCCTCTCCGCCAGGGGGACGTCGTCCGGGATGACCTCCGGCAGGTTCGGCGCGCCGGCCGCGTAGAGCACGAGGGGCTGCCCGGCGAAGTCGTGCAGCTCGCGCACCGGCATCTCTTCGGCATCCTCGGCGAACCACATGTCGTCGCTGGTGGTGCGATCGAGCTTGCGCCGCTGCAGCATGGCCCGGGCCAGGTCCGGGCCGATCTCGGGCGCGAGCACCAGCACCTCGGCCGGCGCAGCCGCGCCGTAGCCCTCCGGCACAGGCACCAGCACAGGTGCGCCCGCGCGCGTCGGGCTGCTGCGCACGTATTCCACGGGGAAGGGGGTAGTCACGGCGATGCGGCGCTCGACATAAGGGGATAGCTCCGGGCCGGGATCGGCGCGCAGCGACCCATAGGCCAGGATGGCGGCCTGGTTGCGCAGGCAATAGGTGCGCTCACCGCCCGACTCCTCGACCTCGAGCAGGCCGGGTGCCGGCTCCTGCTCCAGGCGTGCGGTGGCGTCTTCGACCGTGATCCCCGCGGCCCCTGCGGCCTCGGCCGCGGTCAGGCGCCGGCGCAGCCACAGCTCCCGGCCGATCGCGAACGGCGCGTCCAGGAGGGTGGGGCGCTGCCTGGGCGGCTTCGGCCCGGTGCGCGGCCGGCGCCGTGGCCGGGACTGGGACCGGTGGCATGCCAGGACGACCTCCCGGAGGGCGCCGGCAGTCCAGTCGGGCATGGCCTCCAGGTCTGCCTGCGGAAACCAGGGGCTGAGCCGCCCGATCGCGGGGTGATCCGCCTTGCGGGTCTGCCAGACGAGCGTCTCCGGGCCGGCTGTCTCGCCGGCCAGCGCGAGGCTGATCAGGTCCGCGCCGATGCTGCCCCATTCCTCGCCGCTGGTGGGCAGGTCGGGAATCGCGGCGGCCTGTGGGCCGTTGACCCACTCTTCGACGAAGTGGATGGGCCAGTAGGTGGCCGCGTCGAAGCTGCCGCCCATCCCGGCGACGTACCTGGCCCGGGCCTCCGGGCAGACGGCCGCCAGCAAGCCGAGCGCGAGCGGGGCCGTGGTCTCGTCAGGGTCGCTTTCGCCCAGGACGATCACGCTGGCAGGCGTGCGCCCCGCCCCCAGCGCGCGCTCGATCGCCGCGGACAGTTCCGCCTGCCAGGCGGTCTGGCCCTCCATCCAGGCCATGTAGGGGCCGGCCTCCATGATGCCCAGAAGGAATCCGATCAAGGGCCGGTTGTCAGCGAGGTGCGGGCGTCCGGTGTAGCCCCAGACATGCTGCTCGGAGAGATGGATCGTGGCCACCGGCGGGAAGGGCTCGGACCGGGTCGCGGCCCAGAGCGCCTGGGCCGCGAGCAGCGTGCCCTGGCCGCCCGGCATCGCGGCCAGCACCAGGTCGGCGGCGCAGCGCTCTACCTGGTTGCAGGCGAAGCGGGCCACCGCGTACAGGGCGGTCGAATGGGGGATCGCAGGCGGGATGGGGAATCGGCTCTTCTTCACGGGCGGCTCCTCAGGCGGCGGGGCGCCGGCCAGCTGGCCGGCGCCCCCTATGCAAGCTGAGCTTACCCTGCCCGGGCGACCTCGGTGGCGAGCGCGGCCAGCAGGTCGAACGCGCCGCGCAGGCGTGCGGCGTCCTTCTCAACCCCCGGCAGCCGGTATTGTAGCTCCCCACCTGCCAGCCGCAGGTCGAGCTTCGGCGCTGAGAGGAGCGGCTGCCGCAGCGCCTCGGAGGTCAGCAGGCGAATCACCGCGTCTTCCGGCTCTCCCCGGATGGCCAGGGCTTTGTCGAGCGCGGCATCGCCGGTCTGGACATCCTTCGCGCCGAGACTCTGGGCGACCTTGGCGAAGGCGCCCTCCTTCGACAGCTCCAGGCTCAGCCCGATCGGGTTGCCGACCTCCATGATGATCCGGGTGAAGGTGTCGACGGTGGTCCTGTTC
>CAZMIS010000476.1:0-3330 GCA_964566325.1 uncultured Anaerolineales bacterium | reverse complement strand
CGGGCGTGGGCGGAACGTTCCGCAGGTTCACCACGTTGAGCTGCTGGATGTCGACCCCCAGCTCCATCGTCGGCGAGCAATAAAGAACGGGAAGCCGCCCCTCGCGAAACCTTTCCTCGCGCGCCTCCCGGACGTCCGCCGGAACCTGCGCCAGCAGGTTTGGCCTGCCGGGCGGCGGCTTCGAACCGCCGCCGGCTCCCGGCGCGGTTTGGCAGCGCCGGCCGCGTCGCGCGCGGTTGCCTGCCGCCCGCTCCGACGGCGCACTCAATGCCGCCGGTTCGAAACCCGCGGCTGATAGGGTGGCCTTCCCCTTCCGATCAAAATGGGTATTGACAAGCGTCCGGCCGCGTGATATAGTGTCGTCGTAACATCTGTTCATCGAGTGAGCAAATGCTCACCCTCCCGGGAACGGAATGGCCCATGAACGACCTGCGGCTGCTGACCAAGATCGCGACCCTCTACTACACCAACGACCTCACGCAAGAGGAGATTGCGGACCGGCTGGGCCTCTCGCGCCAGAAGATCGGGCGCCTCCTCAAGCAGGCCAAGCGCGAGGGAGTCGTGCAGATCTCGATCCACTCGCCCTTGCTCTTCTCCGCCGAGCTGGAGTACCAGTTGGAGCAACGCTTCGGATTGGCCGAGGCCCTCGTGGTGGAGCCCCGCGCCGACACCGAGAGCGCGATCAAGGAGGCGATCGGCGAGGCGGCGGCCGACTTCCTGCCGCGGCGCATCGTCAACGGCGACATCATCGGCATCTCGTGGAGCAGCGTGCTGCTGGAGTGCGCGCTGCGACTGGAACGTACGGAACGCAAGAAGATCACGGTCGTCCAGATGAACGGCAGCCTCGACCGCAGCAGCTATTCGACCCGCGCGGAATACATCATCCATCGCATCTCGCAGGCTTTCGGAGGTGAGGCGCAAAGCCTGGTGGCGCCGATGCTCGTCGACCGGCCCGAGATCAAGGACAGCCTGCTGACCGATTCGCGCATCGCGGCCACCCTGGACCTGGCCAGCCGGGCGACCGTGGCGCTTTTCGGCGTCGGCAACGTGTCGGAGCAGTCCTCTCTGTACAAGGCCGGCTACGTGGATGACGCGATGCTGGCCCATCTATTGGCCGCGGGCGCAGTGGGCGACATCTGCGGCCGCTTCTTCGATGCGGAGGGCATCCCCTGTGCGCCGGACATCGCGGAGCGCACGCTTGCGGTGGACCTCGACGCCCTGCGACGCACGCGGCTCTCGGTAGCCGTCGCCGGCACCCTCGCGAAGATCGATGCGATCCTGGCCATGCTGGCCGGACGCTACTGCAACGTGCTGATCACCGACGTGGCAACCGCGCAGACACTGCTGGAGAAGACGTGAGCGCGGATCCCGCCCGCCTGGCGACCGGCCTTCCGCACGGATCGCCGCCCGCAACCCGTCGCACCGGATCGCTGCGGTCACGCTGCCGCGATCTGCCGGCGGCCGCCGCGTACCTGGCGCCGTCGCTGGTGGTCTTCTCCGTCTTCGTCTTCTTCCCCCTCCTTTTCACGGCCTATCTCAGCCTTACCAAGTGGAACATGATCTCGCCCAACCGGGCGTTCGTCGGCCTGAAGAACTACTCGCAGATCCTGTTCCGTGATCCGCTCTTCTGGAAGGTTCTGCGCAACACCGCAGTCTTCTCGGTCACGGTGGTTGTGGTGGCCATGATCCTCGGCCTGGCACTGGCGCTCCTCGTGAATCAGCCGCTGCGCGGCCGGACAATCTACCGCGCAGGCATCTTCTCGCCCTACATCACCAGCACGGCGGCGATGGCGCTGGTCTGGCTCTGGATCTTCGACCCGCAGTACGGGCTCATGAACAGCCTGCTCAAGCTCATCGGCATCAAGGGCCCGTACTGGCTCGCTTCTACGACCTGGGCGCTGCCCGCGCTGATCATCATGACCATCTGGCGCTTCGTCGGCTACGACATGCTGATCTTCCTCGGCGGCATCCAGAGTCTTTCGTCCGAGCTGCTGGAGGCAGCCCGTATCGACGGCGCGAACGACTGGCAGGTCTTCGCACACATCACGTTCCCGCTCCTGTCTCCGACCACCTTCTTCATCGCGGTCACCTCGTTCATCACGATGTTCCAGAACTTCGAGACCGTGTACGTGATGACCGCGGGCGGGCCGGTGAACAGCACCAACATGATGGTGTATTACCTGTACCAGCATGCGTTTCAGTTCTTCGAGGCGGGGTATGCCTCGGCCCTGGCAATGGTTCTTTTCGTGATCGTCATCGCGCTCACCGCCATCCAGGTGCGGGTGTCGGGTGAGTGGGTGCACTATTGATCGCACATCGGCAGAGGAACCTGACATGAACCTATGGGCGACAATCCCCTGGCGGCGCTTGAGCCGGTCCCTGCTATCGCACGGGCTCCTGATCCTCGCGCTGCTGATCGTGATTGTCCCGGTGGCGTGGACGGTTTCTACCTCGCTCAAGCCCGCGGCGGAGGTGTACGCGTACCCGCCGCGCTGGATCCCCAGCCAACTGGTCTGGCAGAACTATGTCGATGCGTGGAACGCCGCGCCGTTCGACCGGTATGCGATCAACAGCATCGTCGTGACCGGCACGATCATGGTGAGCCAGCTCATCTTCGGTGCGCTTGCGGCCTACGTCTTTGCCCGCCTGGAGTTCCCGGGCCGGGATCTGATCTTCATCGCCTTCCTGGCGACGATGATGGTGCCGACGCAGGTGCTGGTGGTGCCTACCTTCCTGATCTTCAACGTGTTCGGTTGGATCAACGAGTATCCCGCCCTGATCGCACCGTTCCTGGTGAGCGCGTTCGGCGTGTTTCTGATCCGCCAGAGCTTTCTGACCGTGCCGCAGGACCTGGTGGACGCTGCGCGCATCGACGGCGCGGGCCACGGCAGGATCATCTGGAACGTGCTCATACCCGTATCGAAGCCCGCGTTCGTGAGCTTCGCGTTGTTGACCTTCACCTGGCGCTGGAACGACTACTTCTGGCCTCTCATCATGACCAACTCCACCAACATGCGCACCCTGCCGGTGGGCCTGGTCTTCCTGCGCACCTCGGAGGGCAGCATCAACTGGAACGTCGTCATGGCCGCAACGGTCTTCGTCATCGCGCCGATCATGCTGCTCTTCGTGCTGCTCCAGAAGTACTTCGTCCAGGGGGTGACGCAATCCGGCATCAAGGGCTGATCCGCCTCTTGGTTGCACGCTCAAGCCATTCAGGCATCTCGTTCAAGGAGGATGAACATGTCGGCAGTATTCGCTCGAACTTCCCGGCTCGCCGCAGTGATGCTGGTTCTCGCCATCATCGCCGGCTGTGCACCAGCTGTCACGCCC
>CAZMIS010000475.1:0-3332 GCA_964566325.1 uncultured Anaerolineales bacterium | reverse complement strand
CGCAGTGTCTGTCCAGCTCTGGCGGGGCGAGAAGGCGCGATGGTGGCTCCTGTATGTCCTGGCCGCGGCTGCAGGGATGTGGACGCTGTACCTGTTCGTCACGGTGCTACTGGTGACGAACGTCGCGTTCATCGTTGCCTGGTGGCGATCGGGCCGCTCGCGGCCGGGTCTCGTGCGCTGGCTGGCGGCACAGCTGGCCAGCCTGGCGCTCTTCCTTCCCTGGCTCGCCTATGCGCTCCCGCGCATGATGAGCTGGTCGTCGGCAGAGCCCTTCTCGCCGGGGCTCTTCGTCCGCCTCTACCTCACCGTGCTGGCGACCGGGGCTGCGGAGAACATCGACCGGTGGTTGATCCCCACAGCCATCGTCGGCCTCATCGCAGCCGCTGCCACCGTGACACTCGTGAGGCGCCGCAAGTCATCCACCGAGTCGGCAGGGCTCGTGCTGCTTCTTCTCGGCATCCTACTGCCCGCAGCCATGGTCTACGTGCTCACGGCCCTGCCGGGACGCCGTTTCTATGTGCCTCGGCTGGCGCCCCGCTACTTCCTCCCGCTGGCCGGGACCTTTTATGCGCTGCTGGGCTGGGGCCTGGCCGAGGCGGGCCGCCGCTCGCGCGGGCTAGCCCTGGCAGGCTGCGGCGCGGTGGTCGCGATGGCGTTGGCGGGCGCAGGCGCACTGCTGCCCGGGAGGACGTCCACGGATCAATACACCTCCCTCGTTGCCACGTTGGAGGCGCACCAGCACGACGGTGATGCCGTGCTGCTCTACCCCGACGAGGACTGGCCGCTCTTCGCCGGGCGCTATGGGGGCGCGTGGCACAAGGTGCCCGCGGGGATGGAGCTGACCCGCGAGAACTCGGAAGCGCTTCTCGCGCCCGTCTGGGAGGGCGGGGAGGGGCTGTGGGTCGTGACCACGCCGAAGGCGCAGCAGACGGATGCCCAGGGCCTGGTACGACAATGGCTCGATGAGCGTGCAGCAGCGCGTGCAGGCTGGGAATTCGACGACACGCACCTGACGCTCTACGCCCGGACGCGCGAGCGCGCGTTGACCCTGTACGACGTGGCGCCGGATCACGCCGAGCGCAGGGCGGCCGCCGGGGCTTTCGCAGGCGGCGAGCTGTACGCAGCACCGCTGCCGCTGAGCCGCATCCGCAGCGGTGACACGCTGTTCGCCACGCTCTACTGGCTCAGGCCTCCGGCGGGCGAGGTATGGCTGGCACTCGCAGAACAGGCTGCGCCTGTGGCTGCCCTACCCGATGTTCACCCGGTGACGCAGGGCCCGCAGAGGGTCGTGGGACGATTGCGCATCACATCCGACCTGGCCGCGGGCCCGTACCGCGCGGTGCTCCGAGATGGATCGGGCAGCGAGATGGAGCTGGGACCGATCGAGGTGGTCGCTGCCGCGCGCGCTTCGTCCGGTGACACCCGCATGGCGCACCCGATGGATGTTCGCTTCGGGGACCGGATCCTCCTGAGGGGTTACGATCTGGCGGCGGAAGCCGTCAGCCCAGGCGAGTCGGTCATCCTGACGCTCTATTGGGAGGCGGATCAGCCGATCCCGGAGCGATACAAGGTCTTCACGCACCTGGTCGGTTCCGTTTGGAATGCTGACGAAGGGAACTTCCTGTGGGGCCAGCAGGACAACGAGCCGCAGTCAGATCAACTGCCCACGACCAGATGGCCTCCGGGCGAGATCGTCGTGGATCGTTACCGTATCGGGGTCGACCCGCGCGCACCGGCGGGCCGTTACGACCTGGAGGTGGGCGTATATGGGCTGCTGGACGGCCGGCGCCTCACGTACTCAGAGCCGAGCGGGGAGAGGGATGCCCTGATCCTGGGCTACATCGAGGTGAGGTAGGCGCAGCCGGTCGTCTGTGTGCGGGATCAGTGCCACACCAGCCCGGCAACCGACACCCAGGAGGTGTTCCGCTCGTCGGCAGGGCATTGATCGTAAGCGACCGCAGCGCCGCGAACGTCTCCCAGGAGCCGCAGCGCCAGGTAGATCGGCGGCAGGCCGCAGACGTTGTTGTGGTCGCCCACGTCGCGCAGCGCGCCAAAGAACCCTTCGGCATCCCCGGCGCTCATCTGATCGAGGAGCGTCTCGTCCGCTCGCTTCAGCACGGCGCGCTGGTGCACATGCGCGGGCGCGCCGCCGAACGCCGGACCGATGTGTGCCAGGTCGGCCGCAGCGATGACCAGTACGCTTCGATCGCCCGTTGACTGCGCCAATGCCTCGATCGTTTTTGCGATCCGCACGTCCTCCGCAGGGTCGGCGCGTCCCGCCACGAAGTGGGCGAAGGATCCGCACAGAATGGGCACGACCTCGATCGGGGCGCCCCGCCGCACGTGATGCAGCCACACCCCGGCGAGCTCGATGGAATGCTCATTCCGGTGATGCAGCTCTTCCTCGAAGGCGTCCTCGTGTCCGAGTGCGTCTGCGACTGCTTGCGTCACCTCTCGCGCGTTGGGCAGGACGCCATATGGCGTGGCGTAGTTCTGTCCGGTCAGAGTGATCTTGCCGGGTCCTCCCGAATGGTCGGTCCCGAAGATGATGGCCAGATCCGCGTGCCTCGCAGCATCTGCAGCTACCTGCCAGATTGCCCGGTAGACCGGTCCGCCGCGTCCGTAGTCGATATGGGGGCTCACCAATCCGCGCACTGCGCCGTCAGGCGAAAGGCCGCCTGGCAGCAAAACGTCTGCCGGATCGAATGCATCGAGGTAGGCGCCGAGTGTGGACGGTTCTGCGGGATACCCGCCTCCGGCGAGTGCCGGGATCCGGCGGGGTGCGCCCCTGAAAGCAGCCAGGGCGTCTGCCATCGCAGCAGCGGATCGCTCGTTGTCGAGCAGGCACGCCTCTTCCAGTGTGTCGATGACCTCATGGAGCGCCTGGCGAGTGATCGGAATTCCCCAGCGTATGCGCAGTGCCGTCTGGATGCCCACCAGGTCGTGCATGCCATCGCAGAGCGCCAGCAGCGGAGAGAGGTGCTGGGCGATGCCGACCATGCGCTCGGAAAGCCCGAGCGGGTCGCGGAGCAGCAGCACGGGCGGCTGACCCGGCTGCTGATAGGACTGCACATCGAGCGGGCGTAGCTTCGGGAACTCGTTCGTCATGGGCCAACTCATCGCCGGCATTATAGACCGAAGCGGGCGCGAAGGCCATATCACTCGCACCGGCGATCCTGTGGACCGCGCGCTGCTGGTCCCTGCCTGGCGAGGCGTTCCCGCGCCGCCTAGCCGAGCTTCTCCTTGACCTTTCCGACCAACTGATCCTTCCAGCGCTTCCCGGTGATCCAATCGCTGCCCGGACACGCGGTGGCTGTCTGCGGGAGCTCCTT
>CAZMIS010000474.1:0-3349 GCA_964566325.1 uncultured Anaerolineales bacterium | reverse complement strand
GCAGGTGGCGACGGTCGATGCGGCGCCGGGGATCGACGACATCTATCCCTCCCCCGCCTCCCTGGCCCTGGACGCGGCCGGCGTGCCCCACGTCAGCTACCTGGGCGCGACCAGCTCGACGCTGAAGTACGCGCATCGCACGCCGGAGGGATGGCAGGTCGAGACCGTCGACAGCCTGCCGGACGGCCGGGTGTTCAACTACGACACCGCGCTGGCCCTGGACAGCGCGGGCCGGCCCTGCATCGCCTATCCCAAGGAGGGCTGGCTGTACTACGCGACACGGTCCGGGAGCGGCTGGACGATCCAGCTGGTGGACCCCGCGATGAAGGTGGAGTTTCACGTCTCCCTGGCGCTCGACCCGCTCAACCGGCCGCACGTGAGCTACGGTGTGTGGCGCAACAGCAGGCTGTTCCTGAAGTACGCCCATCGGGCCGGCAGCGCGTGGGCCAGCGAGGTCGTGGAGGACGGCTTCCTGGGGGAATACAACTCGATCGCGCTCGACAGGGGGGGGGCGCGGCGCACATCAGCTACTTCGACTACGCCAACAACGCCGTCAAGCTCGCGGGCCGGACGGCGGCCGGCTGGGCCGTCGAGACCGTGGACACGGTCCGGTGGTACGGCGGATTCACCTCCCTCGTCCTGGACCGCGCGGACCGGCCCCACATCAGCTATGCAGGCCCACCCGTCGGGGTGCGCTACGCGCGGTGGACCGGGGCGGAGTGGAAGTTCGAGACGGTGGCCGATGCGGGCCGGCATACCTCGCTGGCGCTGGATGCTGCGGATCGGCCGCACATGGCCTATTTCGACACCGCGGCGCGTAGCGTGGCCTACGGTCGCCGCGGGGACGCAGGCTGGGCGTGGGAGGCGGTGGACCGCCTGGCCGACGCGGGCGGCTTCGTTGCGATGGCCCTGGGCGGGGACCGCGCGGCGGTCGCCTACTACGAGGCGGGGCACGGCGACCTGCGCGTGGCGCGCCCGTCCGGCGGACCACCGGAGGTAGGCCCCTGGGCGGTGGAGACGGTGGACGCGGCCGGGGACGTGGGCTCGCACGCGGCCATCGCGCTGGACCGTGCGGGCCTGCCCCTCGTCAGTTACTATGATGCCACGAAGGGCGACCTCACGGTGGCGCGCGCTGCCGGCGCCGCGTGGCAGATCGAGACGGTCGACGCGGCGGGGGACGTCGGGCAGTACACCGCCATCGCGCTGGACCCGGCCGGCGGTCCGTGGGTCAGCTACTACGACGCCACGAACCGCGATCTGAAGGTGGCGCGGCGGATGGCAGATGGTCTTCAGCCCGCCGCGTGGCAGATCGAAACGGTGGACGCCGCGGGGGACGTGGGCGCACACGCCGCGCTGGCGCTGGATGGAGAAGGCCGCCCGCACGTGAGCTACTACGACGCGACCAACGGCGATCTCAAGCATGCGTGGCTCGCCGGGGGTGCGTGGCACGTCGAGACCGTGGATGCGCGGGGGACCGTGGGCGTGCACACGTCGCTGGCGCTGGACGCGGCCGGCCGGCCGGGCATCGCCTATGCCGGCGCGGGCGGGGATGAGCTGCGCTTCGCCCGGTGGACGGGCAGCGCCTGGGCCGTGCAGACGCTGCGGCGTGGCTGGCAGGTCGCGGGGCACACGGCGCTGGCCGTCGACGCACGGGGCTACTTCACCCTCAGCTACCACGATCCGGGCTGGCACGCCCTGCGGGTGCAGCACGGTGCGCCGTGGGGCGCGTACCTGCCGCTGATCGCACGGTGAAACGTTGAAGGTTCCGGGTTGAAGGTTGACGACTGCATATGCCACGTTCGGTAACCGCGTGGGAACCGGGCGGTCACGCAGGACCGCCCCTACGTCCAATGACCTTCAACCTTCAACCTTCACGCCACGCAGGGGCGAACGTGCAACCGGTCTTCAATCTTCAATTTTCAATCTTCAATCGTCAATCGCCCCGCCCGCGCAGTGTGCTATAATGGGATCAGCAGTGACCCTGCGGCGGAGGGTGGACGGCATGAGCCTGGAGATAACGGCGCCCGATTTGATGCGGTACCGCGCGGCGGCGCGTGAGCGTTGGCAGCGCGAGCGCACGCAGCGCGCGGAGCGGCAGCAGCGCGCCTGGCGCCTTGCCCGGCAGGCGGCCGATCTATTAAGGACCCGTTATGGTGTGGAGCGCGTGTCCGTCTTCGGCTCGCTGGCGCACGGGGAACGTTTCTCGCTCTGGTCGGATGTCGATCTGGCGGCCTGGGGCTTGACCGCGACGAACTGGCTGGCTGCCGGTGCTGCGGTGCGCGCGCTGGCCCGCGACATCGAGCTGAACCTGGTCGACGTGTCCGGCTGCTCCCCGGAGTTGCTGGCCGCCATCGAACGCGATGGAGTAGCACTATGATTCCGCGTTACCGTCCTCCAGCCTTCAACCGTTCCACGCCTCGCGGCCTTCCTCTCCTTCATCTGTGTGCTCGCGCCTGCGGCGGTGAACGTCAGGCGGTCACGCTGGACCGCCCCTACGTCCAATGACCTTCAACCTTCAACCTTCACGCCCCGCAGGGGCGAACGTGCAACCGGTCTTCAATCTTCAATTTTCAATCTTCAATCTTCAATCGAGATGAAGATCCTCTTCCTGACGCAGGTGCTGCCCTATCCGCTGGATGCGGGCGCGAAGGTGCGGCAGTATCACATGCTGCGCTGGCTGGCCGAGCGGCACGAGGTGACGCTGGTCTCGTTCGTGCGCGCGGACGACCGGCCGGAGGCGGTGGCGCATCTGCGCACGATCTGCGCGGCCGTGCACGTGGCGCCGCTGCCGCGCTCGCTGTGGCGGAACGTGCGGGCGGGGCTCAAGGGCCTGCTGACCGGCCTGCCGATGACCATCGTGCGCGATGAGACCGCGGAGATGACGGCCCTGGTGCGCGGGCTGGCCGCGGAGATCCCGTTCGACGTGGTGCACGCGGACCAGCTGTCCATGGCGTGGTGGGGCCGCCTGGCGGTCCGCGCCGCGGCAGCCGCCCGCGGGGGCCGCGCGCCCCGCAGCCTGCTGGACGAGCACAACGCGATCTACCTGCTGACGGAGCGCATGGCCGCCACGGAAAGCCATCCGCTGCGCCGGCTCCTCATGCGCCGCGAGGCCGCCGCATTCCGCCGCTATGAGGCCGCCATGCTCGCCGCCTACGACGCGGTGCTGACCGTGACGGAGGAGGACCGCGGCCACCTGGAGGCGCTGTTGCGCGACGGTCACCGCGCCCAAAGCATCCTGAGCGGAACGGAGCCGCCCAGCGGTGTGGGCGGCGGAGTGCAGTCGAAGGACGCGGCCACTCCCGATGACCGCGCAGAAGAAAGCATCCTGAGCGGAACGGAGCCGCCCAGC
>CAZMIS010000473.1:0-3349 GCA_964566325.1 uncultured Anaerolineales bacterium | reverse complement strand
TGCGCGCCACGCTGAGCGCCCACCAGGAGGAATGGTGGCGCCTGAACCGCGAGCGCGAGGCCAGCGAGGCGGACATCCTGCAGGTGCTGGCCGCCGGACTGAGCGCGAGCCGCGTCGAGCCCGGCCGGGTGATGAGCGACGCCCAGAGCGCCGCCGCGGTCGACGCGCTGCGCGACGCGGAGCTGCCGAAGGCGGTGCCGGGCCGCGCGCGCGACCTTGCACGGAAGCTGCGCGACAACTTCGATCCGATCAGCAGGATCTCGGACGCCTGGAACATCGGCATGGTCGCAAACCTCCTCGAGGAAGTCGCCGACAACTGGAACCGCCGCCCGGCGGCTGGCATGGTTCTTTCCCCGAGCGGGAAGCGCAGCAGCCTGCTGGGGCCGGTGGTGATCGACGCCACCGCACGGTGGGCAGGTGCAACCCAGGACGAATACGGCGGATGGTGGTTCAGCGCAGGCACATGGGTGAAGTTCGTGGAGGCCCTGAGCGCGGAGCCGCCGCTCGAGCTGATGACCTCGCCAGGCGTCAGCGCGCCGGAGAGCGTGCTGCACAAAATGTGCGTCGAGCACGGTTGTCAGGATGCGAAGCCCTGCCCCAGCGGCAAGTGCGCGATGGGCCCGGGAGATCACGCATGAGCAAGCCGAAGTACAGCATCGAAGCGCCCGACCAGGCGCGCCTGAAGCGGGCCCGGGCCGAGATCGAAGCGGTGATGCAGAAGCACGACCTCGCCGGCGTCTGCATCCTGCACACCCCGGGCATGACGGAGTGGTTCTACCAGCTGAACCCGAGCTACTCGCGCCTGTTCATCGATGAGGCCGCCGGCGTCGCCAGGGTGAAATCCAGGCTGCTGGATTACGGCGGCGACCGCCAGGCGCAGCTCCTGGATCAGGCGTGCACGGCGAACATGACCGCCGGCCTGATGGGCGAGCTGGTCCGCACTACCGGCATGTTCGGCTACCTGCAGCAGGTGGTCGACCACGGGCTGCACGCGGAGCACGCCGCGTCTACCTTCGTGCCGGACCCGAGCGAGGGGAAGATGCAATGAGCGTCGAACAGGGCGATGAGCACCTGAGCTTGCAAGCCGGTCGCACGTTGATCGAAGTCCATCTCCTCCGCGGTGTGCCAGAGCTGGTGCGATTGGATGTGCACATGGAAGCCGACCACGGCGATGAAGACGACTGGACAACGACGGACCTGACGCAAGACCAGGCGCGCGCCTTGGGCGAGGCCCTTCTGAAGGCCGCCGGACATCCCGCGAAGGACAAGCCGTGAAGGAACGCCCTATCCTGATGAGCGCACCGATGGTGCGCGCGCTGCTCGCCGGCACGAAGACCCAGACCAGGCGGGTTGCGCGCCTGAGCCCGATGCACATGGGCATGGCGCTGGAGCCAGGCGAGATGGCGCATGGCATCCCCCTGAAGACCTGCCCCTACGGACAGCGCGGAGAGCGCCTCTGGGTGCGCGAAGCGTGGCGCAGCGGTAAGCTGACCGATCGGTTTGCGCCGCGCGAGATGACGCCGCACGTGGTCTGGTACGAGGCAGATGGCCAGGCGCCGGAAGCCTGCAGCGGCAAGCTGCGGCCGGGCATGTTCATGCCCAGATGGGCCAGCCGCATCACCCTCGAGGTCACCGGCGTGCGAGTCGAGCGCCTGCAGGACATCAGCGAGGCAGACGCGCGCGCGGAGGGAGTCGAGCCAGCCGACGAACCGAACCCCCTGCGCTGGCAGCACTACTCGCCGCACGGAGTCGCATACGCGAAGCTGTGGGACTCGATCAACGGGCCCGGCGCCTGGGACTCCAATCCGTTCGTCTGGTGCGTTTCGTTTCGGAGGGTCGATGCCGATCAGCCCTGAAGCGAAGAAACGCTACCCGCCCGATTGGCCGCAGGTCCGCCTCCAGATCCTCGAGCGCGCGAAGTGGAAGTGCGAGCACCCCGGCTGTGGGGCCGCGCAGCACGCGGTGGGGCATTGGCACCGCCAGGAGGACGAAAGCCTCGTGTGGGCCCCGCTGAGCAGCCGGTACGGCCCCTGGAACGCGCAGGGCTACAACGAAGCGACCTCCGCCGGCGCCGGCCTGTGCTGGCCGAACACCTCGGTGCCGATGACCTGGAAGCAAGCCCGGGCAGTGGCCGCGGACTACCAGGACCCGGACGGACCGCAGTTGATCGTGATCGTCCTGACGGTCGCGCACCTGAACCACGAACCCGAGGACTGCCGGCCGGAGAACCTCGCCGCGTGGTGCCAGCGCCACCACCTCGCGTATGACCTGGAGCATCACCAGCGGAACGCCTACGCCACCAGGCGCAAGGGCAAGGCGATCGGCGAGCTGTTCTGACGGTTTCACGTGGAACCCCCTGGTCGAGGGGGGTGCGCAGTCGTTCACGCTTCGTCGCTTGCATATGTGCAAGTCATGTCGCATAGTGAAGACATCGCAACCCGCACCACCAGGAGCTCGAACATGCACGCCCAGACCACCACCGCCAGCAAGACTGCCACGCAGCGCCAGGAGCGCACGGAGATCGAAACCCGGCGCTTCTACCTGAGCCACCTGCGCCAGCCGAAGGGCCGCGGATCCTGGCTGTTCGAAACGCGCGCCGGCGCGGTGGTCTTCCACCACAACGGGACCTACGGCGAGGCGAAGAAAGCCGCGATCGCCTACGGGACCGAGAACGGGATCGACGTCCTCTACACCTGCCCCTGATCCGGAGAGAAAGCATGCAACAGCATCTGAACCTGAGCCGCGCGCTCACCATCCTGGCGCGCGCCGAGGCCGCCGAGATCGACCTCCACGCGGACGTCGACGCCTGGGGGGCCCCGAGCGAGTGCCACGCGCTGGTCGGCCGCCACCAGGCGCGCCGCGATCGCATCGCCCGCAAGCACGCTGAGGCGGAAGCGCAGCGCCCGCTACGGGTGATCCGCCGCGAGACGCATCGCCGCGCCGGCTTCACCCCCAGCAGCGCGGATCCGAAGTGGCACGCGATCGTGGCACGCTGCACCAGGAGCTGGGCATGACCACCTGCACCATCCACTACGTCGAATACGTCGAGAACAGCGCCGGCTATTGGGACCGGTCCTGGTTCCCGGACGCCGCCTCCGCGCAAGCGGACTACCAGCGCCGGGTGGACGCCGGCGCGGTGCCGGGCCGCGAGGACGGCGAATACGGGAGCATCCTGGAGCCGGGCAGTGTCGAGGTCGAGCTGACGCCAGAAGGGTTGCTGGCCTTTGCAGGGCAGTTCGCCTGCCTCGATGCATGAGCGCCGCCTTCGAGATTCAGGTCGATCCGGCGCCGGCGCAGCGCGGCGAGGACTACATCCTGGTCGCGCGCTGCACCTGCCCGAGCAGGACCG